>JBFIEP010000008.1:0-17431 GCA_041603335.1 Elusimicrobiota bacterium
CGCAAACTCAAATCCCCCATTTTCTTTCTCGCCGTTGGTTCTCAAGCCAACGTCGGAGGGGCCGCGTCGGCCCCCATCGTCGCCAGCGCGTTTCATCCGGCCCTGGCCCCTGTTGGCGTGCTCCTAGCCGTCGGCGGCTACGTCCTGGGCACCTATGCAGGATTGCTCACGGCGATGCTGCTCCAACTCGTCCACGGCTTCATCCGTTAGTGTTCACTCGTTTTAAAGACCATTACCTAGACGCCTACGCGGGACTCTCTAGACCGATCTGGCTGCTCGCCATTACGATTTTCGTCAACCGTGCCGGGACGATGGTCATGCCGTTTATGACCCTCTACCTCACGGTCGATAGGGGACTTCCCGTAAGGACCGCCGGGTGGGCTCTGGCGTTATACGGCCTCGGAGCCCTTGCGGGCGCCTACTGCTCCGGACGCGCGGCGGATCGCGTCGGCCCCAGGCGCATCATGATCGGCAGCTTGGTGCTGACCGGATTTGCCTTCCAGGTCTTTGCCCAAATCACTGAACCCTCGACGATCCTTCCCGCGATGTTTGTTCTCGCGTTTATCATGGAAAGCTACCGCCCCGCGAGCTCCACGGCGCTGGGTCAGGTCGCCGCACCCGAAATTCGCGCACGCGCGTTTGTTCTCCTTCGCCTAGCCGCCAACCTCGGAATGACCGTCGGTCCCGCGCTGGGCGGGTTCCTGGCCCTGCGCAATTATCGACTCCTCTTTATGGTCGACGGCGCGACCTGCTGGATCGCCGCGTTTTTTCTATGGCATCTCTTGAGTGATGATCTCGATCGCTCCGCGAAACGGGCCAAAGAGCGCGCCGCAAAACTCACAGGAGAACGCCGACCCTTCTCGGATGGTCCCTTCCTCGCCTTTTGCGGCCTTAAACTATTTCAGGCAGGGGTATTTTTCCAACTCTTCTCCACATGGCCGCTTTACTTTCGAAACGTATACGGCTATCGCGAAGACGGCATTGGGGCCTTTTTTGCGGTCAACGGAATCTGCATCGTGCTTTTTGAGATGCAGCTGGTACGCCTCATCGAAAAACTAGACCGCTTGAAGTGGATCGGCTTCGGTTCTCTGCTGATCTGCGCGGGATTCGGCCTCATGCCCTGGGGAGACTCGAAGGCGTGGTCGGTATTCACCGTCCTCGTCTGGACCCTTGGAGAGATGATCGCGATGCCGCTTTCGATGGCGGTGGTTGCCGACCGGGCGAGCGAGTCGCACCGGGGCGCCTACATGGCGACCATCGCCATGACCTTCTCTCTCGCCTACATTTTCGCGCCGCTGGTCGGAACGAGCATCTACGAACAGTTCGGTGCCGATACCCTATGGCACAGCATCTCGGTGCTCGGCGTATTCCTGTTCTTAGGCTTCCGACTGCTTTCCCCCCGCTTGCGCGAGGGTTAACGGGTCGGCCATATGAATCGTCTGAGTCGGGAACGCGATCTCAAGCCCGGCCTTTTCCACTTCCTTCGCGATATTCAGGAAGAAGCGCTGCTGGACCTCGAGAAACTCAGCCCACTGGGTTGAGTGCGTAAAGCAATAGATAAAGATCTGCAGCGAAGACGGGCCGAAAGAATTAAAGTTCACGAGGAAGAAATCATCGCGCAGGCCTTCGTCTTTGCGGATCAACTCCTTAATCGCCTCGATGATTTTTTCCATCTGGGCCGGCTTGGTGTCATACGTCAGACCGATCGACGTGGAAATCCGGCGCTTTTTCATGCGGGACCAATTATTAATGGCGCTGGTCGTCCACTTGGCGTTAGGAACTGTGATCTGACTGTTCGCGAACGTTCGTACGCGCGTCGTCCTTAGCCCGATCTCCTCGATTGTCCCTTCAAGATCTCCCATCTGGATCCAATCGCCCACCTTAAACGGGCGGTCCATGAAAATAACCAAGGATCCGAAGATATTGGCGAGGCTGTCCTTCGCGGCAAGCGCAAACGCCATACCGCCCAGGCCAAACCCCGCGAGCAGACTTCCAACGGAATACCCCATATTCTGCAGGGTCAGAATTCCGCCGACGATAATGAGGAACGACTTCAGGGATTTTTTGACGATCGGGACGAGCATATCGTCAATTTCAGAATCCGTACGTTTTGCAAAACTCTCCCAGACACTCGCCATTCCATCGACGAATCTTAGCGCCACCCACACGACAAAAACGACCGTAACGGTCTTAAATCCGGCGGAAAGAAACGCGGCGACATCGACGGGCTTGGTGGGCAGCGGCAGGCTATGCAGCGCGAGATAAAATCCAAAGGGGACGCAGGCAAGGGCGATCGGCTTGCGAACGATCTCAAGAAGCAGATCGTCATACGGCGTTTCGGTTTTCGCGACCGCCATTTCCAGGCTGGTAAAAAAACGCTCAACGATACGGCGGAGCAGAAAGCCGGCAAAAATAAAACCGAGTCCAATTAACGCCTGCTGGATGGTTATTCCGAAGAATTCTGTCTTCAGATGGGTGAGAAGCATCTCTTCAAAGCCGCGAATTTGTTCCATGCGCCGAGTGTAGCGAATTGGGTAGGCCCTTTTACAGGTGAAAATCGGGACCTTCGGGACTCCCGGAACCCGGTTTCATCTCTTATACTGAATTATGCCCCTTCGAGCCCTCTTGGCCCTGCTCATGATAAAGCCGGTCTCCGCCGAACCCGCGCCGATTTTGCATTCGCTCTACGCGGAGGCAAAAACCGCTGAGACCGGTAAAAAACGCTGGCCGTTCGATCCCCAGGCCGTCCAGGCTAAATGGGGCCACGACGCCCAACGCGCGAAACTGGCGCAAACTCCGCGGGGACCTCAAGAAACCTTTACCTTCTCCCTCATCGGCGATTCCGAACCGGGGCGCTTTTGGTTCGAGCGCGTCTTTCCCCCGCGCGGGAAGAAGGTTTTCGAAACGCTCATGACCGACATGCAGAGCCGCCCCCATGATTTCGTACTCCAGCTGGGCGATTTCGTCAGCCGGGGCACAACCAAGAACTACGCTAAATTCGTCGCAAAACTGGAGAGCGTCGCCGACCGGCCTTTCTTCCCGATCATGGGCAACCACGACCGGAAAAAGACGAATCCAAAGAAGTGGGCGGATCGTTCTATCTATAAAGAAGCCTTCGCCTCCCAGGCGCTTCCCTCCTATAGAAACACCGATTTTTTCTTCGACCACGGCGGCTACCGCATCATCGCTCTCGATGACGCCGATGGGAGCATCTCCGCGGAACAATTGATCTGGTTAGACAATGTACTCGATACGAAACTGAAGACCATCGTGGCCATTCATATCCCCCCGGCCTATCTTAAGGGACGGTGGGCGCGTCCTACGGAACTTGCGCAGGAAGGGGCTGAAGACGAAACGAAGGCGCTCAAGGCGGGAAAAGGCTATTTCAGCACGGGGGCGCGCGAATTTTCAGAGATCGTTTCGCGCCGCGGCGTTGAGCGCGTCTACACCGGCCATATCCATGCTTTGGCCTACGCCAATTATGCGGGAGTGCGCTACGTCCTTTCCGGCGGCGGAGGCTCTCCGCTGTACCGTCTTCCCGGGATTCCCGGACAAAAGATTTCCCACTACATTACCGTTGAGGCCGGACCCGACGGAGTCCGTGAAACCATCATCACGAACAAGGGAAAAGAAATCAGCTTCGCGGCCCTTTAACGCCTCACCACGCCCGCTCCGGAATTTTCGTTACGTTGATCGTTGTGCGCTTTCCCACGCGCTGCAGCCACAATTCATCACGGCGGGTCATCGCCCATACGATCCAATCAGGCCGGGTATACACGCTACGGCGAACCGTTGAAAAGCGGATGCGCGGCCCCTTATCCTCCCGCTGCAGCCGCTCCAAACTAACCGGACGGCCGCGGACATCATAGATCAGAGGAACGCGCCAAAGGGTTTTTTCCAATTCCCCCTTTGGAGCGCGGGAATAGCCGATTGTCATCGTTTCGGTCGCCATCCGGATCCACGCCGCCATGCGCGCCGCCATGTGCACGCGCATGCGTTTAGATTGCGGTAAATGCCACGGAAACGTTGCGGGGCCGGGAGGTGCGTCATTGGTCGAATCGAAATCAAAGACCCGCTTCCATTCCGAGCGCAGACGCGAATTCTCAATCAGCAGCGCTCCTATTTCCTTGCTCGCGCGGAGCTGCTGCAAAGCGATATGGCGCATGAAATCGGGGTAGCGGCTTTGCAGCTCCTTTAACCCCGCCGCAAGGCGCTCGTTCTGAACGACCTTTGTCAAAGACGCATTCAGCTTAAACCCGTTGTCGTTGAGGCGGCCCTTAAAAGGAAAATCGGAGCTCTTCAGCGTTATATCGGCTGCATAAACACCCCAGACATAAAGCGCGACGACTCCCTTTCGCTTCGCATCATCGTCAGGGATAGAGAGAGTTCCGCGCAATTCTTTTTTTCGGAATGCATACGGGGGCCAAGCCTTGTCGGCCGGAGGCTCAAGAGGCTCTCCATTTAGGGCTACATGGGAATCCACAAGCGCGCAGGATTCCGCCAGAAAAGCCCGGGTAAGACCCCCAACGGGATTCATCGAAAGACGCATCATGCTCCATTCGAGATTAACGATGGTTGTATTCGAGGTTGTTTCCGCCAAACCCGGAGCGGCGGATTCAAGCGTCTCCTGGGTGATCGATTCACAATGGAGCTTCAACCGGTTTTGATCGGCCCCCGAGAGGATCGTGACGGACTCGACACCCGCACGCCAGGCCCATAACATGGCGAGAGCAAAATGGCGGTTGCGCTCCCCTCTCTCACCCTCGCGGGAGAACAACGCCCGATAGGGATCGTCGAGTTCCTTTTTGTCGAACGGGTTTCCATCGAATTCAATTCGCAAAGACGACTTCGAAATCGTGATAACGATGGACGCGGCCTTGCTTGCCGCCGCACATCTTATCCACGATAAGAAACCGCGTGCTCCGGCCGGAAGCTGGTAGTCGCGAAGCTTTTTCAATGTACGCTTCCGGTCGATTTTAAACGTCCCTGTCTCGACGAGTTCCGCCTTCATGCGCCTCTCTTATTCACATCGTCGGCCAGCGAGCGCTGAAATCGGCTGTCCTCAAGATCGGTCAGCGTCTTTTCCTTCCGGTTCACCTCGGTGTAGATGAGCGACGCAAGAAACTCCGCTTTGGCCTCCGGAGGAATCTTCGCATACAGAACCTTCGCAACGAGGGGATGACCTTTATTAACCCGCAAGCGTCCGCATGATAGACCCGGAGTGATATTGCTGGACCGGCTATCGATAAGCTCAAACGATTCGATTTTCGGAAATTCTTCGAAGTCGAGTCCGCGCCGGCCATTCAACTCCTGAAAAATACTGCAGAATCGGTTCTCCAGACGCTGCTCGGGAGACACACTGGACAACAGCTCTTCGTCGAGCTTGATGCGCTCGGCCGTTTTCGGAATTCTTTTATACCGCTTCAGGGAAATTCCGCCAAGCACCTGCGCCGCAAGGCGGGGGTGACGGAAAATGGGGACATCCGCAGAATCCTCCCCCCGGTCGACCGCCCGGTCATCCACATAAATAAGCGCTCCGGCCTTTTTTGCGCGCGCCTCCAACTGATCAATCGATGCCCGTTGCCCGCCTAACAGAGGAACGATCAAAGAAGAGCGAACGCGCTGGCGCAACGGGGACCACTCGGGGCCGGATTTACGGGCGGCGCGATCATCACCGCGCAAATGGAACATCAAATAGAGAAGCAGCGAGTCATAGCCAAAGGACTCTGCATCCGCATTCGGAAGCATGTCGAGCAGGCCGTACAGGAACCGGTTATAAATCCCTAAAGTAATTTTCTGGAAAGCTGCATGGAGTTTTCCATCCTGGCCTTCGATTTTCCCGCCCCAACCATCCGCATCAATGAATAGGGTTGCCGCCGCTGAAAGCCCTTCCGGCCGGAGCGAATAACGGTGCAGCTTTCCATCCCGCCGCACGATGATGGACAGGCCCGGCAGCAGCTCGGGAGGAAGCCCTACGAGCGCCCGTATGCCCTGCGACTCAAGCTCCCGCTCGTAAATCATCGGCGTACTAAACGAAAGGACCGCCGGTTCCTTCGAGGCTTCAGGCGGCTTTTCATCTTTTGGGATTTTCTTAGACGATTTCTTTTTTTGTTTATGCGGTTTTTTGAGCAGCCGTGAAGAATCCTTCGGCCAAAACTGCCGAATGAGCGCCTCTTCGGCGGCGTCTAAAACAATCTCATTGGGATCGAGCTTGCGGTTGCGTCCGAAACGCGCATGCAGCTCAGCAATCGTCCATGGATTCCCCTCGGGGCGGCGGAAAAACGGGAACTCGACGAGCAGCTCCATTCCATGGCGCAGCTCTTCTGATTCAAAGGATCGGCCGGGCCACGGGGAATACAGCTTTCCGACCGCCTTCAACAGCCACTGCCTCTGCGGGTTCTCGGGCTCACGTCCCATAGACCCCATCTCACGCAGTAATCCTGAAATAATCCGGGCACCGACCGACGCATCAACAGCCCTTAGAGAAGAACTTTCTCCAAAAATCCGGAACGGTCCAAAGCCCGCTTCAACAGCCAAGCCTCCTTTCCCATAGCCCGGAGCGGCTTCAAACCGATTGCCGCCGATTGAGACCGCAGCCACCGCTCCTTGATGCTTCATGGGTTCATACAGCATGAGGACAGCGTCTCTTCCCGGAAAATGCTTAAGGACACAGCCTTTAAATAGTATGGCGAGAACCCCCTCTGTCAGCTCTGACCCGACAAACAACATCGACCCGGGGAATGCGCGTGCCTTATTTCCACTCGGTGCAAAGAATAGCGTCTCGCCGTCCTTATAGGCCTTATGGAGCCGGTGATAGGTCCAAAATGCGCGGCCCTGCTGCTTAAAAAGCGGAACCTGGACTATCCAGGCCTGTTCTTTCAGCATCGCGGACCCGCGTTCTACCGCCCATACCAGGAAATCCAAAAGGTGAGCGCGCAAAGCATCCTGCCGGGGCTCTCCCTGTTGTTTTATTTCATATTCCTCTGCGGCACGGCGGTAGAGAGACAAACACTTATCTTTAAGCAAGGAAGGGATGCCTGTCTCCGCCTCCGGGACCAATAATTTCGGGAGGTCCGCCCCTCCTTCAAGAGCCGCGGCATAACGAAGGTGTCCCGCGACATCCTTGTACTGATGGGGCCTCCCCAAATCGAATGAATGGACGCGCGCACCGCTTGGAAAACGATGAAATGGAAGTGCGACCTCTCCGGCAACCCCGCCATGATTGATCGGCAGCCGCGTCAGCAGGGACGCCAATCCTAAGCGCTCTAATTTCGGCGCACCGCGGGACCGCTTAAAACCTCCATACGTTTTTTCCTGCATCAGCAACGGCGTCACATCCATCGTTCCCATCGGGAAAAAACGCTCAAGGAATTCATCCTCGCCGGGCGTCGCGAACCACAAGGCCCTGAATGCGGTCTTCAATTCGGGGAAACAAGTCTTCGTCGTTGGAATATAACCTATGCGGTGGCGCTGGGAATCCAATTCCTGGAGACTTATCGAAATTCCATCCGTACCGAAAAACAACGGTGCCTTCCATAATCTTTCCCTAAGAACATTCTTTCCTTTTCCCGACTCGCCTAAACAAACACGCCGCGCGGTCTGACGCAGCCATGCGATACGCCGCGCGTTTACCGATAAGAAGGTTTCAATTTCAGGAGCGATCGGGATTGCGTTGACAACATCACCGAACCATGACAACAGCCCGCGATCCTCCGCGCCGCCGGTTGAAACCGAAAGAAGCGTACTCCACCGGCGACGGACGATCGGCTCCATGAGGGTTTCCCGCAATTGGGGAATAGCATAATCAAGCCGGCTCAACTCCTGCAAAGCAAAGGCTTCGACATTCCGGCCGATGACCGCGACGGTCTTTTTGAATCGCGCGTTGCGCAGTAAACCGAATTGCGAGGCACTTACACTCAAGGAATCGGCGTTAAAACTCCCGACAACTTGACCCACCGGAAGACGGTGCCGAACGTTTGACACGAAAACCCCATAGCGTGATGCACGCAGTATACTGTGCGAGCCCGGTTTTTCAGGAATTTCAAACCATCCGCGGACCCCGTCCTCATCAAAGGTGTAGCGGCCGACATGACGATCCGTCAGCAGATCTCTAGGAATTTGCTTCCCCCGCAAAACTATCGGGATCGGGCTTAAGCGACAGCGCGATCGGAGAAGTTCCTCATGGGTTTTATTGAGCGATACCCCCGCCGCCGTTAAGATCGTGCCGGTTTCACCATCCCGGGCGGGCTCGATCGACTCTTCCTTGATCGAGTTCACGTACAGCTTAACGCGGTTTTTCCCTGATCCGGAACGGACTGTTATCCAACCCGGATTGAGACGTAAAATCGAAAGAATGGAAATCGCCAATTGGCGGTCCCGGCGAATTTTTTTATTCGCCCGGCGAAACAGGCTTGAATACGGCTGACGCAATATTGCGTCGGTGAAGGGATCTCCGTTGAACCGGACGACCACCCCGGAGCCGGATCGCTTTGAGTCAAAGCTGATCTTGGTGGCTCCGCTGGCAGCCGCACAACGCACCAGAAGCAGAACAAACATCGCGGGATCAGGGAGCTGATACCGCATAAGTTTATCAAGAGCCCGGGCGCGGTCCACTTGAAACACTCCCTCTTCAACGAGGGTTCCTTCTTCTTCATCGGGATCGTCAATTCCCGACACGTTTATATTCTCCTGAATCGTCCGCTTCGAGTACCAGTTCAGCGAGCGAAAGAACAAACCGGGTATCCTGAGCGTCGGTTAATTCAGACAAGCGACGGTTTAGATCGGTGAAGCAAATTGAAACGGCATAGGGCATAAGGCGGTTCAAATCGCCATGGGTTGCGAGGGACCGGAGCAAGGGATGCTTGGGATCGATTGAAACCGTTTCAATCGAATCATCGGTCAAAGGACACGCGCCCCGCTTCTTCAGGGCTTTTAGCCAACGCCGCACCTCGACGGTCGGGTCAACGACAGCCAGATCATCGACCTTAACACCATAGTCCTCACGCCGCAAGGAATCCGGAAGAGACACCTCTCCTTTTTTCGCCGGTTCGGGAAGCGGTTTCACGACGCGACGGGGCGGAAGTTTTCTTGGAGGGGCCATCGCCGGTTTAGGAGCGGCCTGCTCCCGCTTAATTCCGGAGATTAATTTCGAGTTTTCAAAAAGCAGTTTTACATGGTCCGGGTATCCAATCGCTAAACTACGGACCTTCTTCGGGTGGACGGAGGGTTCTAGGATAACCTTCCGGGCGTTTAAATCCTTAACGGAGAGATACCGGCCGTCGACCGAGAGAAACAGCGGTATCTTTGCGAGCCACGGATGGGACGGCAGAACACCGGGTTCGGCCTTCCAGCAGGACCGGAGAAAATCGAGTAAATGTTCCCGGATCATCGTCTGCAGGGGCGCGGTGTCTTCCGGGATGTACTGCGCCGCGATTGCCTCATACAATGCGGGGATTTCCGCCGCCGCCGCGGCGAGGCATTCAGCGGCCGGCGCCTCGACCTTCCCCGGAAGAGCGACACTGCTCAGGTCGGGGTGATAGAGCGCCGCTTCCATGCGAAGTCCGCCCATGTCCCAGCGCGACCGTCCAATACAACGGACTTGATTGAACCATTGAATCCGTGTTTCCCGCGGGTGGGGAGACAGGGAAACGCCGATCTCCCCCGCTACAGATCCCGCTCTCACGTCGCGTTTCGCGATGAGGTGATTTTGCTCCAAAACCGCGTCGGTTTTTACGGGCGCACTCATATCGATCGCGCGCAAGTGGGCGACCTCATCTTCTTTAAAAAACTCCGTAAGAAAATCGCGATCCGCCCGATTACAGCACCAGGCCGCGCGGTGGGTCGCAAACGGCGCCGCACTGCGGCGATCGACATAGGGGATCGTCGCGAGCCAGCGGGCTTGCTCCCGCAATGCCCTCAAGGTCAACGGACGCCCCGCCTCATCAAATAAAATCTGCGCGTCCCACAATAATTCGGGGATACCGCGTTCAAATCGCTGCATTGCAATGCGATGGTAGAGGCAGGCGGAACGCAGTGCGGCGACACGCAGAGACGTTTCCAGAAGTGTTTTCTGTTCCTTAACCGTCCCGGTCCCTCCTTCGATGAGGTCTGAAAATTTATCGGAAAGAGACCACCCTTCCCACGACATCCAAAGCCGCCGCAAATCGTAATTTTTAAGCAGTTTCCCAACGACACCAGCCGAAGCGTCAACCTTGCGAACACATTCCTTTAAGAGCGCGATTGATTCACCGCGCAGCGCCGTAAGGGCCTGCTCATACCGGTCATCCTTCACAATGCCGATTTGAGCCATGCTTTTGCGCAAACTATCGTCGCGGGCAAATCCGGTAAGCGGCACTCCGGGAAGCTGAATCCGTTCACTCAACACCGTGACTCCCCGGACGACGAATTCAAGTTGGCTCGCGTTCAGAGTATCGGAGGTTAACCCGACCTCTCCCTTTATTCCCCCGCGCGTAAAAAACTTTCGATCAACAAGTTCTATTTCGGACTTCCCAATCACTGTGTGGTCCCGTCCTTTTTTATGGATGGTAATCGGAGCGGGACACCGCCGGCAAAGAGTCTGGAGATACGCCAAGGTTTCTTTATACGGACCCGGACGCGCGACAAAAATTTGAACCGTCATGGCGGCGCCGTAGCGAATGCGTGCATCCTCAAGCAGCCCGCCGGGACGCTCTGAAAGCGTCTCTTCCTCGAGATTCTCCACGAACAGCGACCATTCTTTTTTCTTGCTAACGAAGGTGACCGAAACCCTTTCCGGCCTCAGGCGCAGAGCGGACAATATCCCGACTGCCAATTCGCGATTTCGGACATTGGCTCCCGAGGCGTCTCCCTCGAATAGATGCCGGTAGGGTTCCCGGAGCTCTTCGGGATCCCATTCCCGGCCGTTAAAGGCAATCTCAAAACCTGCAGGCATCACCGAGACATGAATGCGGGTCGCACCGCTTGCCACCGCCGCCTGGATCCATGGCAGCGGAAACATCCGCGCGTCCTTAAGCTGGAAACGCATGAGCTTATCAAGAGCACGTTTCCGGTCAACGCGGAAGCGGCCGGATTCAACGAGATGACCGGTTTCGTCTGGCGGCACTAGGACCCCTTATCGGCGTCCAGCTTAAGGGCGCCCTCAAGCAACTTGCCTTCCACCTGCTCAGCCAGATTTGAATACTCACTTTCGCGCTCGGAGGGAACGTCGCCGTCATTTAAATGCATCATCTTTAGACAAAGGAACGCGGCAAATCCCGGACGTGTCGCATGCAGGCGCGCAAATTTTTCTGTCGACGGGTGGGATACATTTAGGAGCGCCCACCGGCGGGAACGGAACCAAAACAAGGAGGACACGGATTTCTCGTCCGCCGCACTCATTTCACCCGGATCTTTCTGCGTCACGAATAATTTTCCGCGGATGGTAGACCCCGGATAGGAGAGATCGGCGGCGGCGATCCCTTTATACTTGGAACCGGATTTTCCATCCAGCACGCGGAGGGTTTCAAGAAAGGCACGCATCCCCGAAGAGAGCTTGGGATCAGGCGTCATTTTGGGATAAATCAGGGTCTCGGAAGCTTTAACGGCCTCGACTCCCAGCCATTCCGCCACTGCCTCAACCCACGGCCCCTCACATAAAAGGACAGCCCCATCGCGCGCGAGCTCCTTGGTAATACGGTTTGGAAAGGCATCGAAGAAAAGCTTCTTTCCCGGTGCCTCCCGGATCCCGTCCTTGATTTCTTCGAGCGTAACCGCCTTACCATCCAATCCGGGAAAAATTTTCCAATCCGAACGCCGCCAGCGCGACCAGTACGTTGATAACAGCCAATGCAGAAACGGAAGACGCCTCCGCCATTCCGCGACGGTTTTTTCAAACGCCTCTTCCTGCGCCGCCGGTAAATCCTTCCCTTCCGGTCCGCGTTGCTGGGCGAGTTTAGCGACACGAAGAGAAAGCTCACGCAATTCCACCCGCAGCTTCTCGGGCATTCGATCCTCGACGAGAGTTTCGATGATTCCCATCAGCTTCCGGTAATTCTCGTCTTCCATCACATTATCGCGCGTGAGGGTATGCTCTAAATATCGCGACTTCGCCTTAAACGAAACCCCGCGGAAGTAGTCATGACGGCCTTCCTTCAGGGTCAGGCCCCGGTTATAAAAGCCGAAAAACGGCTTTTCCTCGGCGGAAAACGACAATCGAAGGTCGGTTCCCTCTTCCGCGTAGGACAAGGACGCCCCGGTCAATCCAAACGGTTCGCTTAAAGGCTCCGGGCGGGACTCTCCCACCCGATAAAAAATTCGAGCCTCGCTGTGTTTGCACCAATACACAATCGTTTCACGCGCTTCACGCCCAAGCTTCTCGAATTCGCTCTGAGATTGCTCGACGTGGATTTCAATCATGGTCCCTTCCCGCATCGAGGAGAGTTTGTATTTCTCGTAGCGTTTATAACTAGGGAAGTCGATACGCCAACTTTCGCTGTTGCGAGCGGTCACCACACGAACAAGCTTTGGCCGCAGTGCAAACACGGACACAAACCCAATTCCGAATTTTCCGATCTTGGTAAAATCCTCTTCCTTGGTGGATCGAAAGAGAACCAGCAGGAAATTATCGATGATGTACTCGTCCATTCCTTCGCCGTCATCCTCGAGACGGACGATGGTCGCATCACCCTCTCTTACGAGTGAAACATCAATGCGATTTGAGCCGGCATCGATCGCGTTCTGAATTAACTCGCGGAAAAAATCGAGCGGCCTGTCGAACTGATCGACAAGATCTTTAACAAGACTGGGGACCGAGGACGCAGGAGCACCTGACTTCCTGCGCTTACGCCCGCGGCGCGGATTCTCAGGCATGGGGTTCCACCTCCGGTTTCAGCGCCGCCCGCTGCGCGGAAAGATGCAAACGGATTTCCTCGACGCGGCGGTTAAACCGTTCCTCCTCGCTTTTTTCCTGAGCGGCCTTTTCGAACTTTATATGGTCGGTTAAGAAATCCTGGATCATTTTCTCATCGACCTTGACCGACAACTCCGCGATCATCTTTTGCTTTTCGGCAAACGGCAAACTGAAATACTCATCGGGCTCTTCAAAATCCTCCATCGCGGTAAGTACCCGGCCCGTGATCGCATCGACCGAGCGTCCGGAAAGCCCCTCGTCGACGCAGCGCTTTCCGATCTTTTTCCATTCCCCGTCCGAGATCGGAAGCCAGGGATCTTTCCCTCTCAACTTAATGTCTTTGAACAGACTTACGAAGTGCTCGGTCGTTGTCGGCCCGAACGCCTGCAGCGGAGTTTGCGCGAGACGGCTGATCATCGCTTCATCCATATGCATCGTATTGGCGTCGCAAATCAAAAACCATTTCCCGTTTTTCGGACCGACGGTCCCGTCGAGAATGCCGAACAGTGTGCCGAGATTCGATTTTTCTTCCTGCCTTAACCCCGTTCCTCCGCGCGCGGAAAACGCCGTATCGATATCCGCCCAATAAACCCCTACAACAGCCGGTGCATTAAAGACTTCATCGCGAAAAATTTCAAGGAGACGATTTGCGCTCTGATTCTGATAAGAAGAAGCCCAATCCGTCCGCCGTATAATCCGAGTCTTTGCCGGCAATTCATGTTTCTCACAGAGGCCCAAAAAGTAATGCATGATCGCATGCGCGGTGACGGTTTTCCCGCAGCCGGGGGACCCCAAGACAAATAGGATTTGATTTCGAACCATCTTTGGATTCTTGTCCGCCTTCATATCAAATCCCGCGACATCACGCGCGAGACGCTTGGCAGCCCTCATATACTCTTCGTTGCCGACGATGTCATCCAAACTAATCGGCATAAGGTTGTTGGTTTCCCCTATCTCCGACGGTGAAACCGCCCATCCGTTGTAGTGCTGCCTCGGGGTCTTCACCTTGATCTCGATCTTCTCCGCACCGACCTTCTTGAGGGTTTGGGCAAGAAGATGGCAATAGGAACGCAGACAGGTGAGCGTCTCGGTGTCCCGACTCAGGCGCTTTTGGGAATCGGGATGCTCCCCGTAATACTTGAGAAATCCTTTACAGTCGCGCAAAACGGCGGAAAACAAACCTTCTGCGGTTTTCAAATTCGGAATATCCCGATACTGATCCGGACGCAGCGACCCCTCGGGGCCTTCCGGTTTTTCAGGTCCGCCGATCGATAACAGACGGTCGACCGCCTCGGCAGCAAATATGTAGGCAAAGTAGACAGGGCCCGCTTTTTCGAGCCGGGGCAGCCGCATGACGGCCGACGCCGTCGCGAGGGCCTGGACGAGAGCGTTCAGCATCTCGAGATTCAGCGGGGTTGTGCCGAACGATCCCGCGTCAATATGAGCGAGGATGGCTGGGATGCCGCTGATCCGGACCCGGGCCCGGGCTTCAGCCATTTCCCGCGCGACTTCCTTTTCGTTTATCTCGGCGTTCATATTGTATAGATCACGTTTTTCGTGCCCGCCTCTTTGAGCTTCGCTTTAAGCGGACCCAACGCGGACTTCGTGCACGCGAATTTTCTCTCCTTGTGGACGCGATACCCATAGCGGGACGCGGCTTCTTCAATAATCGGTCTCGCTTTATCCGAAAGAAAATCGGAATACAGGGTGGAAAAGGGATCATTGTCGAGGTCGATCTCATGACCGGTTGAAGCACGGTCGAGAGGACAATGCAGGACAAACGCATCCTTCGAATCCGCCGGAAACCAGCCTTTCGGCGCGGGCGACCAAGGGGACCACAAAGGCCCGATCCGGCCGCGGCTCACCTCTTCAACCCGGAGCCCTTCAAGCTTTCCCAATAAGAGAAACATGATCTCACTCTCATCCTGGGCGTATTTTTCCATCGCGGTGCGAAACATATTGGTTTGATGCGTATAATCCCCGCTTCGTTCCAAAAAACCTCCGCCCCACATCGCATCCGTTTGCTCGATGAGAAGGGTGTAGCGGACGAAAACACCTTCTCCCGGATCAAAGCGGTCGAGAACGACCTCGAAGGCGGCTGTTCCGCGTTCGGGAAACACCCGCCGCAGCTTCACCTGCAAGTCGGTCATGATAATCGGCGGAACCTTGATCAACTCCTCGTAGTAGCGCAGCTTGGCCTCCACGCGGGGCGTCAATTTTCTCCCCACCGCGATGCGCGACTGCTGCTGCTGAATAAAGTCTTCGGCAATCTGCCGGTCGACCTGAACGGTCAGAACATCCTGGTGGCGGGGCAATCCATTCGTTCGATCAAGCGCAATCCCGGCATAAACCCCGCGCCGGAGTGACGGGGCTAGAAACCGCAGTCGATCCGCGCAGCCGAACGGGTCCGGGTACCACTTATTGAGACGGGCCGCGAGGACGAGAGCCGAAGCCCGCGCCGCATACGTCTCGAGTCCGTCTCCGTCTAAGGCAAGATACCGGCTTTTCGGGGGGCTCGCATTCAGTGAAGCCGCCTCATGAACCATCGGTCCGCGCGTTCTCGAACTGGCCGTACTCCTTCTTGGCCAGTTCGATCGTCTCGTTGATGCGCTCCTCTTTAATTTCCTTCTCGGCGGAGAGGTTTTGCTCAACAAGCTCTTCGGTTTGTTTGTCGTAGATCTTCATTTCCGAAGTCAGGCGGTCGATATTCTGCGTCAGATACAGCGATGTCTCAGAGGCTAGCACGGCGAGGCGGTTTACACTCGTCTTCAGCGACTGCATCGACTTATGCATTTCAACGGACAATTCGCCCGCGGCCGATATCGAAGACAGTCCCGCGAGGTTGCCGTGGAGTTCGTTGAGAACCTCGTTGCCCGCATCGTAGAGCGTCTGCATGTTGGAGTGGAGGTTGGTCATGATCTCCAGGAAGTTATTGTTCATGTTGATGATCGAGGAGAGGCGGCTGCCCGCATTCGCGTAAAGACGAAGCTTCGCCCCATGCTCCCAAATCGCACGCTTCACATCCGAGATCTTTGCCGACAGCTCACGCGCCTCGACACTTTTTGGATCTGCAATCGCCTTGAGTTCAGCATCAAGCTGCTCGCGATGGGTCTCGAGTTCCAGTACGTATTTAGCCGCACGCTCCTCGTTTTGCGCCGCAACAACCATTTTCTTATTGAGACGAACGATATCTTCCTGAAGGTTCTTCACATCGTTTTGGAGCGTGTCGATGTAGTTGCCGACTTCCTGCGTACGTTTTTGAGCGATCTCGATCTTTTCTCCGAGCAGCTCTTTTAACTCCCGGCTGGGAGCGATATCCCGAATGAGAGGAATCTTCGCCAGCAAGCCCTTCATGTTCGTTCCGACATCATCTAGAGAGACGATATTTCCCAGGTACTCAAGTGCGGATTTATTCTCGGAGATATCGGTTGTCATCTCGGTCGAAAGGCGGTCATAGGCCTTTGACAACTCACCGAATTTCTTCAGGTTCACATTATGCTTTCCTTGATATTCGGTAAGCATACCTTCGAGGCCCTGGCGGGTATATCCCTCGCCATCGTACTTAACCTCTTTGCTAAGAATGTCGACCTTGCTGTCCGCTCCGCTGCTTTCCTCGGCCATGAACCTGCCTCCTATAAGATGTCCTCAAAAACGGTTACAAGGCGTAGTATAGGCCCTCCCTAGCGGGCGCGCAAGGGCGATTCCTGCTATGCTAGGGCAATGAGACGGAGCCTGGGCATCATACTTCTCATCTTAGCGGCGGGATGCAGATCAAATCCCCTCATTGGCCGCTCCATGTCTTTGAAGAAATACGTCTACACACCCCCTGCGGTCGTCAAAAAAGACAAACCGGCAATCGATACCCGCGCGATTTTATTCCCTTTCCGCGACGCGACAACAACGGATTCCAAAATAGAAAAGAGAAAGATCTCACTCAATTTCATGAAGAAAGGGCACGAGAAGATTCCGCAGATCTCCGGGGAAACACTCGCCAAAAACTGGGGCGCGTTTCTCGAAAAAACGGGAACGTTTAAAGGCATCGGGTTTGCGTTCGGCGACGATCAAAGCCGAAACGGACGTGTCGGCATCGGCGGCAGTATCATCCAAGCCCAATACCTGATCGAAGACCCGGTCTGCCTCCTGCGCATCCGGGTCTTATTCGAAGCACGCCGACCGAACGAAGAGAAACCCTTTTGGCGCGAGGATCTCTTTGAATCGGGAAAATGCCACGTTGACCCAAAAGATGCGCGGAAGCAATACAAAGCCCTCAACACGATGTTCGACGCCCTCTTCACCAAGGCACTGAAAAGCCTGGAAGTCGGATTGGAAAAAGCCAATATCGCCGGCGACGCGGAAGAAATGTCTGAAGGGGTCCCTGCGGCCGAAGATAAGGACGCTAAAAAATCCCCTACGAAGAAGGCGGTTGCCAATGACAGCGTCATCGACGAGCTTTATCGCCGCGCACTCGGCGCCCAATAGGGAATCTATTTTTTTATCTTGATAATCTACCTTAGGGTAGATATAATAGAGCCATGCAGAAAAGGA
>JBFIEP010000009.1:0-17194 GCA_041603335.1 Elusimicrobiota bacterium
ATCCCCATGGATATGCTCTCTCAGGTCCTTAGTGTTCTAGTTCAAATACTTCCGCCCGCCGCCCCGGCACCCGCCGTTGTCCCGGTTCAAGACGGAAGCATTCAGCTGGAATGGTTTGATGATGACTTTGATGTCGAAGTTCTTCTAACGCCTTCCGGCGGGGTCCATGCATCCTGGTCCCGAAAAGGAGAAGAGCAAGAATGGGATGGGCATTCAAGCGAGGACTTGGCGGAGCTCCGACAGATTTTGGAATTCCTAGAAGACTGATTGGGCCGAATGCCTCGCTGTGATCCGAATAATTGCACTGACGATGTTCAGATCGCTGGCAAAGAAGTTTTATTCCGCAGAGTTCCGCCACACCACTGGGCGTTCTACAAAAAAACAGGAAAGAAGCGTCTTTCGAGTGCCGCTTATCAGCCTCCGGATTTATCCGTAGACATCGAAAAGCTTGGGGCAACTCCAGAAAACACCTTGAATGGTTTTTTAAATTTCTCTCTAGTTTCCTTTACAGCAGGTCAAGCACGCCTTCAAAAGCAAAAAGTTTGTCATGACCCATTGCCTAAGAACAATGCCCATGGTCTTGTAGTCGGGAAAAAAACAAGAGGAACATGCAGGCAGTTGAGGAAAGGTTCCAGCTGGGTCGTGCCGCCCACAGGTGTATCGGCGACTGCTTCTCCCGATGACTTGCATACAGTTACTTAATCCATCAGTCAGGTTATTTTGATTGGCGTAATTTCTCAATTAGCCGCTCAGAGCCTTTTACCCCATGACGTTGTCCCAGCGTGTCCTGAAACCAAAAATTCTTAAATTCTGAAACATCATCTGGACTTTGGGCGATCAAATCATGAGAATAAATATTCTGTTGATGCCTCTCATTTTCACCCAACCGAACTCCCTCGGACTTATTCCCTAAAGAGGTTGATTGCCATCCTCCATCCAAGAGATCTCCACCGAATGACGTTAAAATTGCCGGCCTTCGTCCCATATTAACAATTGAAATGCGTATCACCGGCTCGCTCTGGCCTTCAAATCCTGGGAAAAACTTCCCTGTTGCGCGTAAACGTACAGAATCTCGAACCAGAGAGTACCAAGAGCCCCCAAGACTAAGGCACGAGAGAATCAGTGCTGCGGTCGCGATGTAGTCGGAAAAGCTAAAATTCATTTTAGAGTTTTTACTTCCTTCGAACGACTGTTGCCTCATCTAATCTACGATGCCCATAAGATAGGATTGCTAAAGCCGCCATCGCCTCATCTTCATCCACAATCCACGAGCGTCTCGGAGCGTGAGCCGTGACGTTTCGGAACATCCCAAACAAGCCACTCAAGAAATTGCTAAACCCTGTTTGCTCCGTCCTTTCAGTCTCTGTTTGCAACGAATTTAGGGCCAAAAGAGGATCCCTAACAGAGAAGGCTTTTTGCACAAGCACAACACCATCTCCATCGAGACCGGTTTTGTCACGGATTTTCTGCGCGATACTTTTCGTCGCTTCCAGAACACAATGGAAGTAATTTAAATTCAATAGCTCGGGACGGCAAAAAGCTAAAACATCTGCATGAACGAACCGCCGACGAAGCTTCGATTGTAACGCGGATGCCCTTCGCTCTGCCTCGCCGACCGTTTCGGCCTTCTTTACTTCCCGCAATTCACCATCGTCCCGGATTTCAACTCCAAGGAATAAGAGGGATGAGTTTACAGAACTGCGAAACCCTTCAAACTCCTCAGCCCTCCCAACAAACCGACTGGGATGGAGCACTTTTCTTATGAAATTAAGTATTCCATTGGAGCATCCATCCCGTTTTTGCCGGGCGTCTAAAGCCATAAGCATCCTTAGCCACCTTGGACCATCACCCACTTCTTCCATCTGGGCATCATGCAGGAGAAACCCAAGCTCTTTATGACTTGCAGCCTCTGCAAGGCGTTCGCAAATCGCTCCTAGGGGTGTTCGTTCAATTAATGGAAACTTCAAAAGCGCGTGCCTCGTTGCGGAGTTTTTCAACTACAAACTTAATCTAGAGTAAATTTTATGAATTCCAGATAGATGTGGAACAAACAGGCTGGTAGTTCTTTTCGTCGACAAGGTGCCAAAACTCACCGGTAAATCGAGATAATAAGCTTTGAATCTAATTCCTTCAATCCTACTCAACAAGCCTCAACCCCACCCCCCTAATACTCTCCACCTCCACACCCAACCTCTTCTTAAGATGATTAACCGTCACAGACACCACCGCAGGCGCCTTTACCCAACACCCCCCATCCACCTCAGGCCAACAAACCCTCCGAATATCCTCCCAAGAAACCACCCCCGGAAACTTCCCCGCCAAACAAAACAACAACGCCGTCTCTTTAGGAGGAAGCGAAACCCGCTCCCCATCAACAAACACCAACTGATCACGAACCCGCAAACAATACTTCCCAATCTCAAACGTACACCCTTCCCGCGCAGCAAGAAGCCGTTTCACATGATCCGGAATCACCGCCAAGGAATGCGCAAATTTAAGGAGATACCCATCCGCCCCATCATGAAGCGCCTTCTTTTCCAAATAAGCGTCCATACAAGACGTCAAAAGCAAAATCGGAAGTTCCCGCCCTTCGGGCATCTGACGCATCAACCGAAGCGTTTCAATACCGGTTAACCCCGGCATCTTTTCATCAAGGATAACCGCATTCAGAGGGTGTTCCCCTAAAATAGAGAGTGCCGTTTTACCGCTGGAGGCCTCAAAGGTTTTAAAGCTTTGAACTTCAAATTGGCGGCTCAGGCATCTACGGACGGATTCGTCGTCATCGACGATCAAAACGGCCAATGGAGCATGCACGGAGATGAGTATATGGCCGCAATCTCAATGGAACAAGGCCCAGCAGGAAGAAACTACTTCTTAAACGACTGCGCCAAGCGCTCGAGCCCTTCCTCAATAGAAACCTTGGGCGCATACCCAAGATCCCTTTTCGCCGCCGATATATCAAACCAATGCGGCTCGGAAAGTTCCTTTGCCAAAAACCGCGTCATCCGCGGCTCACCGGACAAACCAAACAACCCATGCACCCCTTCCAGCAGCGCCCCGACGCCGTAAGCGATCGGCGCGGGAACCGAACCCTCGACAGGAGACAAACCGGCAGAACCCAAAATACCGTCAATCAGATCCCACACCGGCATGGGTTTGTCGTTGGTAATGAAATACGCCTTGCCGCCGATGCCCGGCAGCTTATCGCATGCTAATAAATGGGCATCCGCCGCGTTATCGATATAAACGGAATCCACTAAAGGATTCCCGCGTCCGATCCGCCGCAGCTGATTGGCCTTACGCCGGGCAACCAAGCGCGGGACGATATGATTATCGCCCGGTCCCCAAATCAAATGGGGACGCAGTGCTGTCGTCGCAAGCGATTCTTTATTGGCCAAGAGAACCGTCTTCTCCGCGTAGGCCTTGGTCCGGGGATACATCGCAAGATACGTTGAGGGGTAGGGAACCGATTCATCAACGCCTTCCTGCCCTTCCCCGCCAAAGACTACCGAAGGGGAACTCGTATAAACCAAACGCCTGACGCCCTCTTTTAAACAGGCGTCGATAACATGAATGGTTCCCTTAACATTCGCGTCCCAGAAATCTTCCGCAGATCCCCACAGCCCCGCCTTGGCGGCAACGTGAAACACAACGTCGCATCCACTCACCGCCTCGCGGACGGATCGCTCGTTGGCAATATCACCCTGGACAGTCTCAACCCCTAGAGCATCTAATTCGGGATAAGCGCCGCGGGAAAACGAACGGACGCTGTCGCCCCGCTCTATAAGCTTCCGGCAAATCGCACCGCCTAGAAATCCGCCGCCGCCGGTAACCAGCGCCTTCATGAAATCTGGCCCGTCGCCCACACAGCGAGCTTCTCGCGGAAAATTTTTGCGTTGTGACGGGTGTCGACCGGGAAGGCATCATGGAAAAGGAAGGTCTCAATTCCCTTGGTATGCTCATGTTTTGAGCCGAGCTCTTTTAATTCTTCCAAGAGCCGCTCCTTGGGCCAGTCCCGCGCGGCTCCCTCGAGTTCGACGCATAGAATCGGCCTCTTGACCCCGTTGCCGACGCCGACAAGGGCACTGCGATAGACGCCCGCGTGCGTATTGAAAACCGCCTCACACGGAACTGTGAACAAAGTATCGGTTTCCGTTTTTACGCGGTGGGCTTTACGCCCGCAGAACCACAGCCGCCCCCGGGTATCGAAATAACCGAGATCGCCCATGCGGTGATAGAATTTCTTCCCTTTGGGATCGTCAATTTTGGCGAGCGCCGTCGATTGCTCGCGGCCGTAATAGGTCCGCGTCGCGACGGGGCCCTCAACGACGATTTCACCCACGACACCCTTCTCCTGCTCGATGGAATCCTTCCATTCGGGAATCGCTTCATCGGTAATGCGAATAATCTTAACGTTCATTCCTAAGGCAGGACGACCCACGCAAACACCTTTCCCTGCGTCGACCTTGGCCCGCGTCTCTTCCTCTAAAATTTCATTACTTCCAATAGAGGCGACCGGAAGGCACTCGGTTGCGCCGTAGGGGGTATGGATCTCAGCACCGAGACCGAGCCGCCCTTCAAAGCGTTCCAGGATTTTGGCGGAAACCGGAGCACCGGCGGAAATCACGCGGCGCATACTCGGCAGGGATTCGTCCTGCTCAACCAGCCATCTTCCGACGCGGTTGAGCAGCGCCGGGGAACCGAACATTTGATTCGCGCTGAAATCGCGAACGGCGTCCACGATGTTTTTGGGATTTACCGAACCGGGCTTGGAGAAATCCATCTCAGGAACAACCGAGGACGTTCCAAGCGCGGGGCCGAAAAGGGCAAAGAGCGGAAAGGTCGGGACATCAATTTCGCCGGGCCGGATGTGATAGATCTCACGCAGCATGCGAACCTGGGCGTCAAAAATTGAATGCGAATAGACAACGCCTTTAGGCACACCCGTAGAGCCGCTCGTAAATAGAATCGCGGCGGTCTCTTCAGGGCGGGTCTTGGCTAGAAATTCGGAACTATCCTTGGAACGGATATCCTCAAGCGACCGTCCGCCCCAAAACCAACGACGCCCCACGGTTACCAGGGTTCTCAAAGTGGGCTTCGCCCAGCCCAGCAGCACCCGGGCGGCATGGGCCTTTGAAATCCCGATAAACGCCTCGGGCTCGGCCTCAACCAAACAGGTCTTTAAATTTTTAATCCCCATGCCCGGATCGACCAGCACCGGGACCGCCCCGACCTTAAAGAGCGCGAAGGTCAGCGCGAAAAACTCGGGACTGGGCGCTACCATTAGGACGGTGCGCACCCCGCGGCTGATGCCGGCCTCGTTAAGACCGCGCGCGAGCCGGTTGCTCTCTTCATCAAGCTGCTTAAAACTCAGCCGCACCCAGCGGATTCGCCCCGACGGGTCCCGCCCGTCAGGACACGCGACCGCCAGCGTGCCGGGCTGTTCCCGCGCCATGCGAGGCAAATGAGAGGCGATGTTAACGAAATCTTCTGACACAGGCTTACGAAACCGGATGCTCCTTAATAAAGCACCGGATGAGGGATAAAATTTCTTCGGAGGCGTCTTCCAATACATAATGACCGCAATCGGGGAAACGATGCACCACCGCATTCGGCATTCGCTTCTCCCACTCGCGCAGATAATCGTTATCGAACACGAAATCCTGTTCGCCCCAGCAAATCATTGTCGGCGTTTCCTGGAACTTCTCGAGTCCCTTTGCCACGCCGGTAATGAGGTCATAGCCGGGATCTTCCGGTGCGAGCGGAATATCCTGAACAAAGCGCAATACGGCCGCGCGGTTTCCCCAACTATCATACGGCGCCAGGTAGGCATCTCTTACATCCGGCGGCATCGGACGGCGCTTCACGCAGTCGGAAGCGGCACCGCGGCAAAAGGCATTAAACCCTCTTACGAGCACGGTCCCCAAGGGAGTGCGCGCAAGCTTTAGCTGCCAGGGAACAGCCTTCCCTTCGGGCAGATGAAACGCCGCAGTGTTGAGAAACACCAGGCGGGAAACAATCTCGGGATGACGCGCGGCCCATGCCATACCGATCATGCCGCCCCAGTCGTGCACCACGAGGGTCACCCTATCCCCGAGCTTGCAGTGCGCCAGCAAACGGTCAAGATCCTCGACCCGGCTTTCGAGTGTATAGGGATAAGCGGTGGTGGAGGGCTTATCCGACAACCCGCAGCCGATGTGGTCGGGAACAATCACCCGATGATCCTTTTTTAAATCAGCGGCAAGCTTGCGGTAATAGAAAGACCAGGTGGGATTGCCGTGCACCATCACAATCGGATGCCCCGTCCCCTCGTCGATGTAATGCTGCCGGACGCCTTCCTGCTCGAAATACTTCGATTCAAACGGATACTGCTCTTTAACAGCCGGTCGTTCTAAAATCACCATTCCCACCCCAACATCATGCAGTTAAGACCGCTCCCAATGCCGAGAAATCCGACCCGGTCTCCCTGTTTTAAAAATTCCCGTTCCTGGGCGAGCGCGGCGGTAATCGGGACGCTGACGGTTCCGATATTGCCCAAGAACGAATATGTAGAAAAATCCTTTTCTTCCGCGATTCCAAGCGTTTTCAAAATAGAGTTTTTATGCCCCGAGCCCACCTGATGGCAGATCACACGATCGACAGTATCGGCGCTCCACTCCAGCGTCTCTAAAAACGATTTCCACGTTTTGGTACCGAGCGCGACTCCATGCTCGAGAACCGAGACGGAATCTGTCGCCATAAATTCACGGTGCATGCCTTGGCCGCCTTGGCCCTTTTCCAATCCCCACGTGCACAGCGCGTGGTGCTCGGGAGCGGCCAAGGAAACGCCGCCGCGGAGCTTGCGCCCCCGCACGCCGAAGGAGCCGTCGGTCAATAAGACGGCAACCGCCCCGGATCCCCCCGTAAAGGTCGCCAGGGAATGCTTAAAAACATCCATGTTCCGGGTTTCCAGAAGCTTAGCGATCGCGATCTCGTTGATCTCGCGCGACGTCTCGCAGGAAACGACAAGACCCGCCCGGATTTGCCCCAGCTCGATGCGGTTGGCGGTTTCAAGAATACCGTTAAGCACTCCCAGACAGGCGTTGCTGACATCGTAAACCAAAGCGCTTTCGCGCACGCCCACCGAGGACGCCACCCGACACGCCGTTGCGGGCTCGAAATTTTCGCGGCACACACCCGCATAAATGAGCCCTCCGACGTCGCTTGGTTTTACGCCGGCTTCGGCAAGCGCCTTCTTTGCCGCCGCCGCCGCTCCTTGAGACACCGGCGTTCCTTCTTCCCACCAGCGGCGTTCCAGAATTCCCGTGAGCCCTTCGATTTGCCCCGCAGGGATTTTCAAGGCGTCATACGCCGGAGCCAGACGTTCCTCGAGTTCCGCAGAACTCACGACCACCGGTCCTAATTCGTAGCCGATCGCGTCGAGCTGTACTTTCTGATATCTCACGCTTCGTCTCCGAAAGCGCGAATCGCAAAATCCACCATCTGATAAATGACGCGCCCATCCACGATGAGGAATCCATCCGCACGCAAAAGGCGCTTCTCCTCATCCACCTCGGTGATAGATACCTTGACGGTCACCTTCGAGTCGGTCGGCAGAATTTGACCGCGGTAGATCCAGCGGTGCTTTTCACCGAGCGCAAGGCTCTCAAAACGGGTCGCTCCCCAGCGCTTGATCGCAAATACCTTCATCAACTGGATAAAGGATTCAAGCCCAAGCGAGCCGGGCCAAACGGGATCCTGATAAAAATGCGCTTTGAAAAACCATTGCGAAGGATCCACGTCGATTTCCCCTTCGATAAAGCCGATTCCCTTGGGACCGCCTTTGGGAGCATAACAGGTAACACGATCGACCATGCGCCAACGCTCATCAGGCATCGGGGCTTCATGGGAGACGTTAAACGATTCGCTTTCACCGGGCTCGGAATAAGGGATCGCCTCACGGATACCGACCTGATCGGCGAGCGCCGATTTCGAAAAGAAGCCGAAATAGGTTGTCCCCTCGTAGATCAAATCACTGCCGCAGGTCATTCGATAGGCATAATGCTGGATAATCATGCCGCCCGAGGAGGACACTCCGGTCATCGTTACCTGGGTGGTCAATGTTCCCATATCGGGAGTGACGGCTTTATGCTGAATCGATTCTCCGCCGAGATTTCTAAAGGAGAGGTCTTCCTGGGAGGTCAGCGCAGACCCCAAATAACCCGCCAACCAGCCGCAGGGCTGCAGCGCGGTCTCAAGCAAAACGGCAAACGGCATGGTTGGCTGGCGATCCGCGGCAAAGTACCATTCATTCGACGGGATATCGTACTGCGCGTCGATCACCGCGCCCGCTTCGAGCACCCAGGGCTCGGCGTTCTCGATGCGCGTGATGCGGTTTAGGAATTTATACGGCGCACCCGGGAGGCGTGCGATCACGCGCCCCGAATCAAAAATTTTATAGCGCTCGCCGAAGGCATCGGAGGGTTTCCCGGTCGCAAACGCCGTGATCGACGCGTCATCATAAAGAACAGCGGATTTCGGGGGCGCCGCCCATAATCGCTCAAGCGCTTCCTTATTTGTTCCGGTCAAGCGGACCGACATATTGATCATCTCAACGACCGGACGTCCGTCGGCGTACATCAACGCATCGGCAATCGCATAAGGCGTTCCTTCCTCATCGTAGCCGATCTCTTTTAAAGAAATCTCATAGGCCGCGACCTTCGTCGTTTCAATCACCTGACCCCGGCACTTAAGCACGCTCGAAACACCGGGGATCGGTTCATACGCCACCTGATCCGCCTCGGCAACCCAGCCCATCCGCAGCAGCATCGTGCGCAGACTGTGCAGGCAGCATTCATACATCAGCGTTCCGGGCATCACCTGATCATCGACGAAGTGGCACGTCAAAAACCAATCGTCGGGATGGATGTCCGCCTCGGCTCGAATTTTTCCGAGACCGAAACGACCGCCCTTCGGTTCAAACCGCGTCACGCGATCGATCAGCTTCATCCGGCCGCCCGGCAATCCCACCGGATTAGACAATGCCAGGTTTGAAAAATCATATCCGAACCCGTCCACATAGTTGCCGCTGCGAATGGCCGCAATCTCGGCATCGTCATAGCTTTCAATTCCGCCAAGCGGGGCCAGCGTTTTATATCCTCCGGTCCGCTTCCCTTCCACTTCCATCAAATCGAGTTTCGTGTGAACGATTCCTTTTCCCGCATCCAATTCTTCCTGCGTGAAGAAACCCGCGACACCCTTACGCATCGTGAGGAGCTTCTCCCCGTTCACCGTCGCGTCAAAACCGAATCTGAACAGGTAGGTATCGCCCTGACGGAAGAAATTTTCAATTCTTATGTCGTACTTGATCGTGGTGCCGGGAGCCGGCAAATCCTCATGAAACGTCACCACGGCGTCGAGCAGGCGATAAACCGCGTTCCCTTTCGTGATCGAATCGATTCCCAAAAATCCCGACAAGAACAGATCCGCTTGACCCGCTTCTACCGCGATACAGACCGGAATCTTTCCGCCATCCAAGTACCACTTGCCTTCCGTAACATCGTGTTCCGTCACGACGCGCCCGGACGTCATCGAGCCTACTTCTCCTTCTATATTGGTGATACGGTCGACGAGCTGAAGGGGTTCGTCAGGGAGCCGTACCCGGGTTGGGTGGGCATCGATATGTGCAAAGCTTGGGCCGAAGACATCCCCGATTTTTCCTGTCGCGAATTCCATGCAGGCGGCGCGGTTGAGGGAGCGAGGGGGTTCCGCGTCCGTCCACTTAATAAACCCTTCGGGAGGCCCCCCCTCTATTTCGCTCATCTCCCCCGTGGGGGGAGATGACCGCCCCTTGCTGAAATCAATTATTTTTTTTGAATCAAAAATTTCTTTTGGGGACCCCCCAAAGCCCCCCAGAGTCGAAGACCCTGAGCGCAGCTCAGGCGCGGCGCGGGAGCCGGGGGGAGCAGCAATGTTTATCAGCGTCTTCCTCGCCTGCTCCGCAAAATCCATATAAGCCGCATGCGCCTCAGCCGTTTTCTTCTGCGCAGCAACCAACTTCTCCAACATCGGAGGCATCGCTACTGTCTTAACTGGCGCCGCCACCCTTCCCTTAATTACCGGCATCGGCTTCGGCTCTTCCTTAACCCCAAACGCTTCCAACTCAACAGGAATCGTAACGGTATTACCCTTCTCTTTTTCTAAATATTCCTCGCCGTGTACATTCCCCCACAACAAATCCTTCCCGGAAACATAGGCGGTCCCCGCAGCACGCAGCGCCCAACTAACCCCGGTTCGCCGCCTGGCGCAAACAGGCGTCGCCGCATGCTCGCGCTCTTTTAAAATCCGGCCGATCATGCGCGTGCAGGAAGATCCCGGCCCCATTTCCAAAAACAGCCGCGCACCATCCCGGTAAGCGGATTCAATCGTCTTAGGGAAATCAACACCGGAGAGCGCCTGGGCCAAAATCGCGTCGGCAGCCGAATCGCGCGACGGCACATACGATTCGCCGGACGCCCCGCTGTAAAATCGAATCTTCGCGGCAGCCTCGACATCAAATAAATGGAGGTCGCGATAGGCGTCGCGAACAGATTCCGCCGCCTCGCAATGAACACTCGTAACACCCTCCACTTCGACGAAGCGCTCCCCGATTTCTCCTACCAGGGATTCAACATCGGCACGCTGGCCGCCGATGACGGTTTCATCGGGAGAATTCACTATTAGGCGATAAACACGGGAACGGCCCACAAGAGCCTTCTTCACTCTTTCATCGGAGGCGCTCAAAACACCGACGGTCCAGTCCACCTTTTCATCCGCGGATAGGTTCCAGCAGGCGCGCGCCGATTGATAAGACCCGGCCAAATCCCGGGTAAATAAAGTTGAATGCTCCAAACGGCGCAGCATCTCATCGCGGTCTGTCCAGGCATCAAAGGCAAACAACGCGGCGGATTCACCGAGGCTGTAGCCAACGGCCTGGTCGGCTTCGATTCCGAAATAGCGCATCACATCGCTCGTCAGCGTTCCAAGACAAACCTGCCCGAAAATTAAATCCTGAGCGGAGGGCTGGTCCTTGCCGCCGCCCCAAAAAACATCGGATCGGTACTGGGACGCGAGAAATTCATTCTTTTCATCTTGTCTGCGCAGGACCTCGGGCCAAGCCAGCGCGATATCCTGTCCCATTCCCGGAAAGGCATTGCCAGACCCGGGGAATACGAAGGCCGTTTTAAATCCCGCTTCAAGAGGGTTGGGGCGATAGACGACCCGATCCCCATTGCGGCCATGAGGAAGTTCCGGATCCTTTCCGATATGCGCGCGGATCTCTTGAGCCAGATGCTCGGCTTCCTTCAGATCTCTCGCCGTGATGGCAAAAGAATAGCGGCCCTTCCTGTTGACACGCGTAGGAGCGGGGGTTTCCAACAACAAGAGAAGCTGCTCGGGACTTTCCGCTCGCCCCGCGAATAAAAATTCACGCGGCACCGGGGCACGCAGCGCGCTAATCTTCTTGGGCGCCTCCTCAAGCAGAGCATGCACGCAGTTTCCATCAACACCCAACGCGCTGACGGACGCACGGCGGGGACCGCTCTGGCGGTTTCGAATCCAAGGACGCGGCTCCTCAGCGGTCAGGACCTCCCGGTCCAAGGCTAAAACCGCCTTCACAAACCCGGCTAATCCCGACGCGGCACCCGCATGCCCAATCAAATCCTTTGTCGTCGACAACGTCCACGGTGCGGACTTCCCGTCTAAAAAGCGTTTTATTCCTTCCTGCTCAATCCGGTCTTCCTCAGGAGTTCCACTTCCATGAGCTTCCAATAATTCAACACTCGACGGTTTAATCGCAGCGTCTTTATAGGCGCGGCGCATCGCCTCTTCATAATCGGAAGCCCCGCCGACACCCCTCACAACACCATAAATCCTATCTCCATCACGAACGGCATCATCAAGACGCTTAAGCACCACCGCCGCGGCACCTTCTCCCGGAATGGTGCCGTTTGCTTCCGGCGAAAACGGTTTTGCCGAGCCCGTAGGAGAATACGGCCGATCCTCATGGGATCCAAGAACCGCGCGCAAATCCCCTGCTAAATCAACCGCGCCCACGAGCGCCGAATCAAGCGATCCCGTCTGAAGCGCGCGGACGGCAACCTCAAGCGCCCGGAGGCCGGAACTCTCCTCACTCTGAACGGTAAAACTCGGACCTCCGATTCTAAATTCCCGGGCGACGCGGCTCGCGACGATTCCGCCTAACGCACCCAGGGTTCGATCGGCGTTAAGCGCCGGCCCGAATGCTTCCTTTCGGGCATCCGGAATCTCCCAACGACAATGAAAATTGGTTGTATTAAGATCAAGGGACAGCCCGACAAAAACACCCGTTTGATGCCGCACCTCGCTTCCCCATCCCGCATCATCAATCGCTTCGGCGGCCGTCTTAAGCATGAGCAATTGCTGCGGCAGCATCTGCTTCAACTCGTTGGGCGGGATTCTAAATCGCCCAAGCGGCATCTCAATGGAATCAATGTAATGACCCTTAAACGACTCGCCCGATAATCCCCGCTCGGCCAACCACTTCGAATTTTCAGCCCCCCGCCATTTTGGAGAACGGGGCGACTCGTTGGAGGAACCGAAGAAGCGTTCTTCTACACGTTTAAGACTATCCCAAGGACCGAAGTGCGCGCCAAGACCCACGACCGCTACGGGGACGCCCCCTTTTCGCGGCGGTTTGGCAGAACGTTTTACGCGGCGGCGGGCCCGTCGGGGCGGTTCATACTCTTCGACCAGAACATGGGCGTTGATTCCGCCAAAACCGAAACCGGAAACGGCGGCCTTTCGGGCACCGCGGGATTTCCAAGCCTGACTTTCGGATAACACGCGAAACGGTCCGATGTCTAAATCAATCTTCGGAGCGGATTTTTCAAAGTGCGCGGTGGGAGGGAGTGTCTTATGTTTAAAAGAAAGCAGCACCTTCATGAGGCCGGCGGCGCCCGCGCCCGTAAGAAGATGACCGACGTTGGACTTAACCGACCCGATCACCGCCCGGCCGGGCTTCCACCCCTCGGCTCCCCACAATTCCCGGAGGCTTGCGTATTCGACGGCGTCACCCAGCGGCGTTCCCGTAGCGTGACACTCGATAAGATCAACATCCTGGGGATTCCATTCCGCCGCAGCGTAGGCCGCCCGCATCGCTCTTAACTGCCCTTCGGAACTTGGCGCAAGCAGGTTGCCTTCAACGTCATTGGAAAGGCCGATCCCGCGGATAACGCCGTGGACGCGATCCCCGTTTTTAAAGGCATCGTCCAGGCGTTTCAAAACAAAAAGCCCGGCCCCTTCTCCGACGACAAGACCGTTTCCCTTCGCATCAAACGGGGAGCAAACCCCCGAAGGGGAAACCGCACGCAACTGGGAAAATCCCATTTGCGTATAAAGGGAATCCGGACGGGACAATCCGCCGGCGACCATGGCATCCGCCCGGCGCGATGCCAACTCATCGCAGGCCAACTTCAGCGCATACAACGAACTTGCACACGCGGCATCAAGGGTATACGTCCCCCCCCCAAGACCCAATGCTTTAGCAAGAAGTCCGGCGGGCATACCCGTCACAAACCGGTTCAGAGCGAGGGGAGCGGCACCCCCTCCTGCATTGCCCTCAATTGTTTCCCGAAACGTTTTCCCCAAGGTTGCCGAGGCAAAGGCGGAAGAACCGTCGGTCGGTAGCGCGATATTCCCGAACACAACCCCGATGCGCCCCGGGTCGGTTCCGCGCAGATCCGCGCTTCGCACGGCATCACGCCCGGCCTGCAAAGCCAGGTGAAACATCGGATCGAGATCGGCGATTAGGTCTTTAGAAAGATCGAGCCCGGAGGGATCAAGTTTGAAATCGCGGATATAGCATCCGCGCTTGGAATTAATCTTATCGGGGGACGCCGTTTTCTTTGAGTACAAAGCGTCGGAGGATTTCAGCCAACGGCCGCGGGGCGGTTCACCGACACAATCACTTCCTGAAGCGAGAATATCCCAAAAGGCGTCCAGTGACGAGCAGCCGGGGAAAACCCCGCCCAGTCCGACGATTGCAATTGGTTCCTGCTTAACCGGCATCGAAATTCCTTAAGCCGACACCGCGGCGGTGTTTTTGAAGGCGGCAATAAGAGACGCGTCGAGTACGCAATCGTAACCGCTCATCCGGGCAATCAAGCTGTCCCGGTCATCCAGAAAGTCCACATCGGCACGCGCCCGTCCCGTTGACGACTCAACGATCCGGGCAACAATGCGCACTCCCTCTTTTGGAAAACCGGCCCGGTATTGGCGATACGATGAAAAACCCGTCGGAAGAGAAGGGATGCCGCGGCATTCCCGCGACCAAACAATCATGGCCTGAAACGCGGCATCAAGAGCGGCCGGATCCAAGATCCAGCGGCTTCTTAACGGCTTCTTAAGCCATTGGCCGGGCGCCGGAGCGGTCTTTGCCCGGCAAATCACGCCCGCATCCCCCACTCCATCAACGCTCTCAATCAAACGCATGGGGCCGGTATGAAACAGATGCTCTTCATAAATTCGATCCGGACTCAATGAAACCAGGGGAACATCCGGCGGCGGTGCCGCCTTCTCCTTTGATGGACGGTTTGTACCGAGAAGGACTTTTCCGCGGGCCCGCGGCGTCCCGTCCGGGGAACGCACCTCGGCCTCAACGAAGAAACCTTCACCATTCTTGACGGCCTTTCCGGCGCTAAAGCTAAGAATTTCCGGCCCGCCGTTTAAGACAACGCCCTTTAAAACTCGGAACTCGTCGATACCCATAAAAGACATTCCGGGATTGACATGCATCGCCGCATGAGCAAGCCATTCACTTAGCAGCGCTGCGGGGACGACAGGACGCCCGGCGATGAGATGCCCTGCCAAAAGGGGATGATCCGCGACAGTAACAGAACGCTCAAAAGCGACCGGGAGGGTTTTTTTCTGCTTCTTGGATTCCCCAAGAACGACAAGCTCCACCGGCGCGCCGGCGTCGGACAAAGCCTCAACCAATAATTTCGCTCCCGCACGTTTTCCGATAAGACCCACGCCTTCCGTTTCAAATACTTTTTCCAAGGCCGGCGTGACCATACCGCCGCGCCAGGGTCCCCAATTAAAGGACACAACGCGGCAGTTCTTGCGCGTTAGCGCTTCCCGCTGCGCGGTTTTATTAAGGACTTCATTGGCCATTGCATAATCAACCTGGCCCTTGCGCCCGTAACGCGCCGTCGTCGATGAAAACAATGCCAGAAAGCGCGCTTCATCCGGGCCCAAGGCACCCAACAAGGCGTCGAGCCCCTCAATCTTGGTTCCATAAACCCGATCAAACTGTTCCGGTGTTTTGTCCGCGATTAAGCGGTCCGCAAGAACCCCCGCACCATGCACAAGTCCGCGAACCGGACCCACCTCGGCAAACAAAGCAGCAACGGCCTTTCCATCCCTCACATCGACGGCCCGGTAGATAGCCTTCGCTCCCGCGTCCTCACAACGCTTCAATGTCGCTTCAATCTCCCGGCGCGCGATCACGGCATTGGCCTTCGCTTGGAGTTCTTTGGGAGTGATACCGGGATGGTCTTTTAAAATGGCCTTTTTGATATCCATCCCTGCGTAGGGATCGGAGCCCTCGGGCAGGGGACTGCGTCCCAGCAATACCAGGGCCGGCTTCCATGCGGCGGCGATCTCAACAGCGGCCTCTGCGGTTACGCCGCGCGCCCCGCCGGAAACGACAACAACGTCGCCCTCCTTAATAGGCGCATCTCCGTCGGAAAATTGCACAGGGCGCTCAACGAGCTCAAAACGCTTCCTGCCGTCCAACCGGACTTCCAGCGCCCCCACCGAGAGACACTCCTTAACGACGGAGTCAACGTCAAAAGCACTCGCCTCGATCACCTTACAGGAGACATTGTCCCATTCGCGGGATGCGGTTTTAACAAGTCCCGCGAGTCCGCCGGAAACAGCGTCCCCACCGAGCACGGTCAGCGAAGTGAAAAACGTTAGCTTCGCGTCCGCAACGCGCTTAGCGACCATCAATGCATCGCGCAGGAAAGAGGCGTCCGCTTTCTCCGCAGCGATAACGACACCGACAAGATTATCCAGCGGCTCGGAGGTCGAAGCGGCCGAGGGAGTCACAACCTTCCCCTTAAAAGCCTTGGCAAGCGCTTCGGCGCGGGAATCTCCGTCAGCGACGATCCAGACGGTGCCGCCTTTCTTCAGGCGGACCGTCTGCTCAGTTTTTTTTCCGGCTTCGACAGCCTCCACGCGGCTCACCTGGAGCGGCGCGTCCTTCTCAACCGAAACGGCCTTCATGTGCCCGTTGGAGCCGTTGCCGTTGGCCATATGGGCGATGACCTGCCCAAGCGTTTTAATCGTCCCCAACTGATCGGGCTTTACTGCGGGAGCGGCGGGATATTTCTCTTGGAGCGCGGATAGGATTTCGACGCGCTTGATAGAATCAATTCCCAAATCAGAATCGAGGCCCATCTCAAGGTTCAGCATCTCCGTGGGATACCCGGTTTTATCCGCAACGATTTCCAACAATGCCGACTCCATCCCGTTAGATGACGCAGGACTGACGACCGGCGCCGGGCCGCTTCCATTTGCCATATGGGCGATGACCTGGCCGAGCGTTTTGATTGTTCCAAGCTGGTCGGGTTTTACGGCAGGGGCCTCAGGAAATTTCTCTTGAAGCGCCGAGAGAATTTCAACGCGCTTGATGGAATCAATTCCTAAATCGGAGTCGAGGCCCATCTCGAGATTCAGCATCTCGGTGGGATATCCTGTCTTATCCGCGACGATCTGCAGCAATGCCGACTCCATCCCATTAGAGGAGGCGGGCTTGGCGATAGGAACTGCAGCGGCAGGCGCGCCCTTGGACATAAATTCAATAACCTGGCCAAGCGTCTTAATCGTTCCTAATTGCTCGGGCTTTACGGCAGGGGCCTCAGGAAATTTCTCTTGAAGCGCCGAGAGAATTTCAACGCGCTTGATGGAATCAATTCCTAAATCAGAGTCGAGGCCCATCTCGAGATTCAGCATCTCGGTGGGATAACCGGTTTTATCGGAGACAATCTCAAGCAGTGCTGATTCCATACCCCTCGAAGGAACAGCCTTCTCAACGACTACAGGCTTTGGAACTTCAACCCTCGGAGCTTGGACCGGAACCGGCGCCGGTGCCGGCATCAAAACCGTCTGACCCGTAACCAATGCCTGCATTGCA
>JBFIEP010000010.1:0-16760 GCA_041603335.1 Elusimicrobiota bacterium
CAAGGAAGATTTTGAACTCGCCCGCGTGCCCAAAAAATCGGGCCTCGAACTCGTCGTACGCATCACGATTTATCGCGAAACCACCGGCCTCGATTTCCGGGAATGGGTCGATGACGGCGTCTATAAAGGTTGGTCAAAGAAAGGCGTGCGCATCGGCTATGAGGAGCTCGGAAAAATCCGAACCTATCTTAAGGCGATGAGCGAGTTTTTGAAGAAGCAGAAGTAATTCTGCTGGGATGCCGGGCCCTCTCTAAAAATAATTTATTTAAGAAAGGAGCGTGCATCTCCCCCACGGGGCATCGCCATCAAGTTAACCGTCTGAAGAGTTGCCCTTTCACCCAGATTCCGCATACGCACCGAGGCTTTGCCTCGGACCTTCGGACATGGTGCCAAGCGGGACCTGATAAGACGCGGCTCCCGTCGGTAAGCCCTTCATCACTATGCCGAGCTCGGCATAGTCACTAAAATGGTGAGAAAATTAGGTGATGCATCCAATTATTTTAGCCGATCAAGAAAAACCCATTTACGAGCTGCGTGCTCGTGACTTACGGCGCAACATCGCGCCGTAAGTTCCAAAAACAGCAGATTTTAAAGCTCGCTTTAGCGAATTTTCTGGGAGGAACCCTGCCCCCCTGAACAGGGTCAACGGTCTGACGGTTCGCCTCAAACAATGGCGGAGCATCCGGGCTGAAGGCAGGCGGTGTGAATCCTGTTTTCGAGAGATTTCCCCTGCGGGCGAAAAGCTCGATGAATATTAAGAGAAAACCTTATTTTTTATACGTTTCTCGCACATCACGTGATATGCGAAAAACGCTTTATTTATAAGCGTTTCATGAATTATTCGATACACGTTCCCGGCCGGACGCTTCTAAGATATCTTGCGGACCGTTCGTTGGGCCTCGAAGATTCGAGTTTAAAACGCCAAATGATTACGCGAATCTTTGAGGGTCGGCCGCGCGGGCCGAAACGAATGCTGTTTATTCGCCGTAGCGGATCTTTTGGATTTAAAAGGTGACGCAACAATCACAACGACAATTGCGCAACCTTCTCGGGCAGCAGAAGCTGTTGACTTTGTCAGGGCCAACAAATTAATGAGGTCTCAGACGGTTAACTTGATGGCGATGCCCCAGGGGGGGGGCAGAGCTTTTTATTACCTAAGAGCTTCCCTCAAGACTTCTTTAAGAAACTCCTCATCCCCATCAAACATACCCACACCGTGTCCCTTGAGCGTCTCAAGAAACGCAGGCTTTGGTTCCTTCGCCATCACGACAGCGGAACCCACAGAATCATAAGAATACCGGTCCGCTTTCGCGGCAGCAATCACAATCGGACGCGTTAGATGATGAAGAGCGGGCTGCAAAGGAATACCGGCGTACACCTGCCCCGGTGAAAGCAGAAGAAGCTTGCGTACTTTCGGATGCTTCAGCCCGACATGAACCGCCAGATTTGCCCCTAGACTGGCGCCTCCTAGAACAATGCGATCCTCCGAAACGCCTTTTTCCTTCAGCCAGTTAAAGGACGCTTCAAAATCGTTAATAATCGCAGCCCACGCTCCGACTGTTTTAAAATCCCGATAGTTCCCGCCTTCCGATTCTCCATGTCCTCTCGCATCGAACGCGAACACACCAGCCCCCAAACCAGACGCGGCCGCTGAAAATTTCTGCCATTCCCCTCTCCCGGCGCCGAGGCCGTGCATGATGAGAAAAACCGGACCCTCTTTCGGCGCAATCCAATCCGCCTTTAGCCCAATTCCGTCTATGCTTTTGAAGGAAACGACTTGCGCAGTCACCGGCGGCAGGGTCGGTGCCGCCTCGGGAGGTGCCGACGGCTGACAGGCGGAAACAAGCAAGACAGAGGCCCAAAGAGCCCAAAAGCATAGGGGTCGATTTGCGGGTCTCAAACGGGCCGCCAGGCCCATAGCCGTTTTTAAATATGGACTTATTCTATAAACGATGGTCCGAAAGGTTATCTTTTTATCCCTCATGGTTTTCGTCGCGGCTCCCGTCGTGTTCGCCGACCCTCCACGCGCTCTGCGTGATATCGCCTTAACCTCAATTGCGGTCCAAAAAAACCGCTCCGCAAGCTCCCGACGCGCCGTCCTTGATCAAGCCTTTGATGCATCCGGCATCGATTTACGCGATTCGCTGAATGATACTTCAGTCCGCGGCAAAAAAGGCTCGCAGCGCCTGCGCAATTGGTTTGCCAACGGGGATTGGTACACACCCCAGCCCCGACGTCCGTACGGCATGCCGGAACTTTCAATGGTGGAGCAAAACCGCGGCGTGATGTCTAAAATGGGATCGTCCTTCCAGACAGCACTCACGCCATGGAGACAATTACTGAACGCGGCATCAAAAGGCAGCTGGTCGAGCGTCGCGATCGTCCGAGACCTCGCGGGCTAATCCTAATTACTTCTTCTTTGTGAGTTTTAGCCGCCCGATGCGGAAGCGGTGAAGATTGGTTTCCGGCTTTTCCCCGGAAACCATTTCAGAAACGGTTCTTCCAATCAAGGGAGCGAACATTGGACCGTTGCCCGAGAACGCAGCAGCGACCCATCCATTCCCAAGACCCGGCAATTTATCGAGAACGAAATCTTCATCTGGTGTTCGGGTGTAGTAATAAACCCGCCCTTCCATGTCCGAGAAATCCGCGAGATCGGGGCAAAACTTTTTAAGCTGGCCGCGCGCTGCCTTTTCAAATTTCTTATCAGGCGTAAGCGGCGTCACAATCTTTCGAGTTGCAATACCCTTTGCATGCGAACCGACCTTCATAAAGCCGTGAATATGTACCGGGAACGCGTGAAAGCCCGTCTTATGAATCGACATGACCGGGAAATGAGCGGCGCGGTAGCGGCCCTGATTGCGCGGAGGACGCAGATATAAAGCTTCCTGCTTGGTCATCGTAAACGGGACGCCGTAATCGGAAAGAACGTCTTTCGACCAGGCTCCGGCGGCGAAAACGTAATTCGCGGCCTTCCACACCTTGCCTTTTGAATCTTTAAGCCCGGTGATTCCCGTTTTGTCTTTTTGAATTTTTACGATTTTCACGCCCGCCTCAAGCTGCCCCCCGGCTTTTTCAACACCTTGGGCAAACATCTCGATTGCTTTTTTGGCGAACACCATTCCACCGCCGGAATGGTAGAGACCCCACTTGAAACCGCTCTTCTTGAGCATCCGATAGCGCTCGCAAATTTCTACGGGTTTCAGTTTCTGGTGCGGCAGCTTAAGATCCTGAAGGACCTTCATACACTCCTTTTCATACTTGCCCGCATCAGTGACTAGTTCAAGCATGCCGTGCTGAACAAAGAGTTCGGCACGCGAGTCCTGCTGCAAAGCCTTCCAAAGGGGTGCGGTTTGGACAGCGAGTCCCGTATAAAAGGAATCTTTTCCGTGAGTCAGCTTGAATACACGGGCATGATCATCTGAAGACCCTTGGGGATTCGGGATTTCCACCTGATCCATAACGAGAACCTTATGACCACGGCGCGCCAAATGGTACGCGGAGGACGTTCCAATGATGCCGCCGCCAACAACAATAACATCGTATGTCTTCATAGGTGTAAAGGAATTTTACGTCTTTTTGGAGGGGGCGTCCAACACTAGGACGCTTAGAACGATTTACGTCGGCCTTTAAACGAATAGCTGCGCTCGCGGCCATTGCGGCCGCGGCGGGTCAAGGTCCCCTTTATGCGATCTCCATGAACCCGGCCGCGCCACGTCAAAATACTTCCATCGTCGCGAACCTGGGAGACCTCCCACGATCCGCCCTCATCCATTTCTCCTCCGGCGTAACCGGAAGGAAAATAACCGGAGGCAAGCATGCGTGCCGACGAAAAGCGCCCCCGTTCAAAAACGAGCGTGTCCTTTTTCCCCAAAGGCAAAAACGACATCCGCTTTACTTTTATCTCCCACGCAGAACCATCCAACGGGCCCGTGAAAAAGGACCGCGACGCGAACATGAGCGCTGCAAGAAGAACCCCTAGAAAGAGACGCATACCCTTTGGATATAGCCGGGTTCCTAGGAAAAGAAAGGACGGTTTTGTTAAATGATTTCAATGAATTCCTTTTTCACCCTTTTTGGCGCCTTGTGTTCGTTATTTCCCGGACTCGCCGTGGCCGGCACGCTCAATATCTCCGCCTTCGACCATAAGGGACAGGTGCTCGACCGCGAAGGCCTATTGCGCTTTATCGCCCCGGCCTCCCGGAGCGACGGACAATCCCCGGATCAAAGCGGGCTCTTAATCTCCGATCTAGATGGAAAACCGCTGGAAGGGAATCCTTGGTGGGATGAAAAATCCAAAGAGACGGTCTGGCGATGGAGCGGCAGCTCCAAGGCCAGGATCAGCCTCCCGTGGCCGATTCAAAAAGACGGCTTCTCAACGGTCACCCTCGACGCCCGCGGGGAAGGGTACGCCGGAGAACAAAGCATCCTCCTTAATGAGGAAATTGCCATCAACACCTACCACCGCCTGCAGGAATCATTTCAACGGCGATCCAGCGTCTGGAAACCGACCTACAAGCCCAGCATTCGAGCGAAAGAACTCCTCGCAGAAGCCAAAGAGATGCTAAGCAAGGCCACCACTGAAAAGGTTTTGCGCAAACGCGCGAAACGATTTGATGAAGCTCTCGCAAAGACTTCATTCGCGTGGCAGCAGGTTCTCTTCGAGCATGGCCGACAAGTCCTCGATGATCCCAAACGCGCCGACCGCATGCGCTGGGGCGTAACCCTCGATGAACGGATCGTCGACCGCATCAAGGAATACGATTGGATCGGGGAACGCTTAAACAAGGCGGGCGTGAATTGGGTTCGTCTCGTTTTTCGCGTTAACCAAGAAGATTTTTTTTATTCCCGAATGGGGTCTTTTACGCTATACGACGAATTAATCACTACCCTAAAACGCCATCGTATTCACGTCATGGGCTCGGTGCTAGACAGCATGCTCTGGCCCCGCGACGTGACTCCGGAAGCCTTTGAAACCCGTGCACGCAACCTCGCCCTGCACTACCGCGACAGCATCCGCAGTTGGGAAATCGCAAGTGAACCCAACGGTTCCTGGATCGGCGGAACCAAGACACCGGTTTCAGACCCCATCATCCTTGAATCCATTCGACGCGGTGCCCGGGCCGTGAAGAAGATTGATCCAACTCTGGAAACGAGCGCCTCCCTTCACTGGTGGGAAGGGACCGCCCCGAAAAATCGCGGCCTGTTCCAATGGCTGCGTTGGGCGCTGCCGCGTGGATTCGGTACCGATATCGATATAGTGGGACTGAGCGTCTACCCCGACCGCCATCCGCTGGGAATCGCCTTTGACCCGGTTTTCATGAAACTGCGCGACCTCTTTCCAAAGCAGAAACTGATGCTCGCCGGATGGTCTTATGAGGAAAACAACAATCAAACCGGATACTGGTGGCTGGCACCTGATGACGTCAAGAACGCCCGCAAGGACCTCGCGATCCTCTATACCGGTGCCGCTCCGGCCATCCCGGAATCCGTGGGAGGAGGTTTTTTTTGGCAAACCCTCGACCATATGTTAAAGCCTAAAAAGCGGACAACGGGCTTCTACCGGATCTACCGCAATTCCCTTAAACGGATAAAACAAAAATAGTTGTTTTATTAAGCGTTTTTAGCACATCCATTTAAGGACCCTTGACAGATATTTACCGCCTCTTTACAATGGTAGAGCCCCTATTTGGGGGACCTTTGTCCCATGAGAAATCGTCCCTTAAGACCCTCTTTTCGCGTCTCCGCCATTCTGGCGGCGGCGGTTTTTTGTGCCTCCGGAACCTTTGCTGCCGAAGGCGACGACAAAAAAAAGCCAACCCTGAAGCCGACAACCGGGGTGACCGAACCATCAGGCAAAAAGACGGAAGAGACCGAAGTCAAAACCGATTCAGCCAAGCCCAAAACAGAACCATTCGTCTCGCCCTGGACCGCTGACACCCTTCAGAAATCGGGGTTAATGGATCCGGACGGTTCATTCGTGGAGAAACAGGCCCCCTCCCTGGATAAGGACGGAACAAGCGACCGCAAGGGAACCTTGGACAATGTGACCACTTTTTTTGGACCCATGGTTAAATCTCTTTTGACCCCGCCTGAACCAGAGGAAAAAGCAGGCGACCAGGAAAACTTCCTGTCAAAAAAAGTCGAGGCCAAGCAACCGCTCTCCGATAAAGCGGTAGAAATTATCTCAGCCGTCGTTACGGCCAAGAAAAACGAACGAGAAGCCCCCCCCGAGAAAAAAGAAGAAGTTCTCTTAACCGATATTCTAGCCCTCAACGAAACACTGAAGGGAGAGCGTCCTCCGGACATTCCGCAAAAGGTTTACGAACGGATTCTCACCGAAGTTGCCGACAGCATGAACAGCCTCGGGGCGCATAAATCAACCCCAAAGCAAGTCCGTGAGCGCATCTATAAGGACTCGACCGATCTCGTCAATCCTGTCATCGAATCTTCATCCGATCAAAGCGGGGAAATCTACCGCGACGCCTTAAATGTCCGCGCCCGATCAAACCTCGGGCTCGGCCGCTACCAACCGGCGATCGACGACGCAACCACCGTCTCCCGGCTTAGCGAGGACGACGAACGCGCCTACACGACACGCGCTCTCGCCTACTACCAAATGCAGAACTACAACCAGGCGATGGAGGATTCAAAACGCGCGCTGCGGATCAACCCGAACAATCAGACCGCATTTAAGATCGCGAAGCTCTCCCGCAACCGGCTCACCACGACAAAGGATCTAAAGCTCGACCGCATAGCGCGCGCCGCCGCAGATCAAATCGACCGCGAATACGAGTCCATGGAGGAAGAGCATTCGGACGCCGAACGCATCGCCCCCCAAACCCAGCAAAGCGACCGGGTCGTCGATTCACTCAATACGCAAGCCCTATCCTACACCCGCAACGGCAAACACCAGGCGGCATACGACACCTATACCAAGGCGCTCGCCCGTGACCCCAGCAACGAGCAAGCACTGCAAAATCGGGGACGCACCGCGTCTATCATGGGCCGCTACCGTGCGGCGATTACGGATGCCAGCGCCATCCTCGATAAGAATCCGAACGATCCTTCCGCCCTGCTCATGCGTTCCCGGGCGCTCTCTCAAATCGGCCGCTTCAAGGAAGCCCATCGCGACGCCAACCGTCTCGTCGGAATTTCCCCTGACAATGCGGCGGCCTATAAAGCCCGGGGCCGCGCGAAAGAAAATACCGGAGAACTTCAGGGGATGATCGCCGATTTCCGCCGGGCCGCCGCCTTAGACCCGGGCATTCGGGAAGAACTGCGCCCAACGGCCCGCCGCTATGACTTCAATCTTGACGGCGCCACCGATATTCCGACCGCCAAGGCCCCAGCCCCGAAGGCGGTAAAGAAAAGCAAAGGAAAACGGTTTCTTGTCATCCTCGGATTTTCAGTCGCAGGCGGCCTGCTCATCGCTTACGGAGCCCTGCAATTCTTTCTCACCAACCGCCGCGAGCGCCGCCGCAAACCCTCGATTATCGAGAACGCCGGCGAAGAAACCAATCAGACCCTCGCCGCAGGCGGCGAACTCGAGGGGGGCTTTAAGATTTTACGCGTACTCGGCAACGGAGGGATGGGCGTTGTCTATGAAGCCGAAGACAAGGCCCTCGATCGAAAAGTCGCGATCAAAAAAATGCGCGAAGAAATTCAAGAGGACCCGCGGGAACGCTCGCGTTTTCTCCAGGAAGCGCGCCTCGTCGCGAAAATGCATCACCCGAATATCGTGGACATCCACTCTATCGTTGAAGACAACGGGGAGCTTTATCTCGTATTCGAACACGTCGATGGAGAAACGCTCGATCAGGTCATGAACCGCAAGAAGCAGCTCACGGTAAAAGAAACGCAATTCATCCTGCGGGGCGTTTGCCACGCGCTCGAATACGCCCATCATAAGGCGATTATCCACCGCGATTTAAAGCCGTCTAATATCATGATCACGACAGAAGGCCGCGTGAAAGTCATGGACTTTGGCATCGCGCGCCAAGCCAAGGATGCGTTGCTTAAATCGACCAAGACCAATCACGTCGCCGGAACCCCGCAGTACATGGCTCCCGAACAGGAAGAAGGGACGATTCGCCCCGAATCGGATGTCTTCTCCCTGGGAACCTGCCTCTACGAACTCGTCACCGGCGAGCGTCCTTTTACCGGACCCTCGACAACCGCATCGAAGATAAACAAACGCTACACTCGGGCCTCGCGCGTTCGCAAGGAACTTCCCCAGGCACTCGACCAACTCATCGATGACTGCCTGGAACCAGACCCTGATAAACGGATTTCCACCGTCGTCGAGTTTCGCGCGCGCCTTGATGCGATTCAGATCACCGAATCCAAGCCCGCCTAACGCCTCCCCTTCTTCTTCCGGTTCATCTGCCAGCCCTGATAAACATTAATGATCGCAACGATTCCAAACCCAATCGATGCCGGGGTCGGGAAGGTTGCGACCATGCCGGCGACCGCCAAGCCCGTATAGGCGGCCGGACGCACCTTCGTCGCAAGAGTTTTTTCAATTTTCCCCGACTCCTCCCCGGTTCTACGCCTCTCAGGTATTAGGCCATCATCAAGAATGATCGGGAGATCATTTATTACGATGCGGGGCTTCTCTTCAACAGTAAGAGCAGGCTTTTTCTCGGCAGATTCCGCCGAAAATAGCGAAAAAGAGAAAATGACTGGAAATAAGAGGGTTAATTTCACGTTTTTACGACACCGGGAGCGGCTAATTCGTTCCCTTCCTTATATGGTATTATGTCGCATGCCTGCGACAAAGAAAAATACCACCTCAAAAAAAGCCAAAGACCCGGGCGATACGCCGGTCATGAGGCAATTTAAAGCCCTTAAAAGCGCTTATCCGCATGCGATTTTATTCTTTCGACTTGGTGATTTTTTCGAATTATTCCTTGAAGATGCCGTTTTAGCCGCTCCCATCATGGGCTGCGTGCTCACAAAACGCCAAGGCATTCAGATGTGCGGCGTTCCGCACCACTCTTACCAAAACTATCTCCGCAAACTCATCGAAGCCGGTCACAAGGTCGCGATTGCCGAACAAGTTGAGGATCCCTCCCAAGCGAAAGGCATCGTAAAGCGGGAAGTCGTTCGTGTTGTTACACCGGGCACGATTGTCGAAGATGAGCTGCTTCATGGAGCGGAAACGAACTATCTGGTTTCGGTTGAACTCGATAGCGTCGGCTGGGGCCTTTCCTGTGTCGAGGTATCGACCGGGGAATTTTGGGCGACGCAATCGATGAACGACCACAACCATTTGCGGCTCTACTCGACGCTCGCAAAGCTCGGACCGGTCGAGGTTCTCGCCTCGAAGAAAGCCGCCGACGAATTACGCCTGCGTCATTTACTCGGACCCAACGTGTCCGTGAGCGAGTGGACGCGCACGGCATCTGAAACCGAAGTGCCGTCCCACTGGAATAAGCAGGCAACCTGGCAGAACCGGCAACTCGCCCTTAAAGCGGCTCTGACCGCGCGAAGCTACATCTCGTCGACACAAACACATCTTCAGGAAATTCTCACACCGGAGTACCGCGAGAATGCTCCTGAAATGCAGCTCGATGATTCCGCGATACACACCCTTGAACTTGTCGATTCGATGGACGGAGGCCGCAAGCATACTCTCTGGGGCGTACTCGACCGGACCTGCACGCCCATGGGCAGCCGCATGCTTAAGCGATGGATACTCCACCCGTCGACAGAGCTCCCCGAAATTGAACGACGCCTTCACTGCATCGAAGAGCTCATTGATAAAAGCATTGAACGCTCAAGCCTTCGCGATCGCCTTGAAGCGATTTCAGATCTTGAACGTGTGATTAATCGTTTAGCGACACGCGCGGCGATGCCGCGCGATCTAAAAGCCCTGCGCGACTCACTTGCAGAAGCGGACTCCCTCGGCGCGTGGCTTGCCGAAGGCAGCTTTACCTCCGGGCTCGTAACCGTTCGCCGGAAACTCGGAGAAATCGCAAAACCGCTTGCGGCTGCGCGGAAACTGCTTGCGTCCGCCCTCGTCGACGAACCGCCTGCAAAACTCTCCGATGGGGGTCTCATCCGACAGGGATACGACGCAGAACTCGACTCGCTCCGCTCGATTAAAACAGATGCAAACTCCATCCTGAAAGAACTCGAAGAAACCGAGAAAAGGAAATCCGGAATTCCACTCAAGGTTGGATACAACTCCGTCTTTGGTTATTACCTGGAAATTTCCAAGGTGCATTCGGCCAAGGCGCCTGAGCGCTATACCCGCAAGCAGACTCTCACCAATGCCGAACGATACATCACGCCGGAACTCAAAGAACTCGAGGTTAAAATCCTCAGTGCCGAAGATAAATTCCTCCGGCTTGAAACCAAACTCTTTGAAACCCTGCGCGGCGAAGTCCTCAAAAAAAGCGACTCGATCCGCGCCTTCGCGATTCTTGTCGCAGAACTCGATACGCTCCACTCTCTGGCAGAAGTCGCCGAAAGCAACGGCTACGTAAAACCGACAGTTGACCTTTCGCATAAACTGGAGATTGAAGAAGGCCGCCATCCTATTGTTGAAACCGCCCTCCCGGCAGGCACGTTCGTTCCCAATTCGATTTGCACCGATGGAGCCGCAACACAAACACTGATCCTCACCGGTCCGAACATGGGCGGGAAATCCGTTTATTTACGGCAGAACGCACTCATCGCTCTGATGGCGCAAATGGGATCGTTTGTCCCCGCAAAATCAGCCCGCGTTGGCATCGTCGATAAAATCCTGACGCGAATCGGCGCGAAGGACCAGCTCGCACGCGGCGAATCGACCTTTATGGTCGAAATGCGTGAGACGGCTCACATTCTCAAAGCAGCGACCCTGCGCTCTCTGGTCCTGCTTGACGAAGTCGGACGCGGAACATCAACCTACGACGGAATCTCGATTGCATGGGCCGTGCTTGAATACCTAAACCGCCTCGCCAGTGAACGCAATAGCGGAACAGAGCCTGAAGAAGGGGGCGTGCGCGGACCCCGCGTGTTGTTTGCAACGCATTACTTCGAACTTACCGAGCTTTCCGGCCTCCTTTCCGGCGTGAAGAATATAAACGTTGAAGCCCGCGAATGGACCAACGCGGACGGCCGCACCGAAGTAATCTTTCTCCACAAAATCGCAAAGGGGACAGCTGATCGCTCATTTGGAATTCACGTCGGAGAACTTGCCGGCCTTCCAGAATCGGCACTTCAGCGTGCCCGGGAAATTCTTGAAGGACTTGAGAACGAAGCGCACGCGACGCCATTACCTTCGTCTCCTAAAGCATCGAACGGCCAGCCTTCTCTCCCCCTTTTCGACGAGAACCCCGTTCTCCTGGAGCTGCGGCTCCTCAATCCCAACGACTTGACTCCACTCCAAGCTCTTGAAAAAGTTGCGGAGTGGAAGAAAAAGCTTTAATCGCCCCGGAGGCTCCCGTGCCCGCAATCCGCCCCTTACCCGAGGATGTCGCCAGCCGCATCGCAGCCGGAGAAGTTATTGAGCGCCCGGCCTCCGTTCTAAAAGAACTCCTCGAAAACTCACTCGACGCGGGTGCTACCAAAATCATCGTGGAAATTGAGGGGGCAGGGCGCAAGAAACTCCGTATCGTGGACAACGGCTGCGGCCTGGATTCTGCCGATTGCCGCGCGGCCTTCGAGCGCCACTCAACAAGCAAGATTAAGAAGTTAAAGGACCTCGACACTCTTTCCACGTTCGGGTTCCGCGGAGAAGCGTTGTTTTCAATTTCAGCGGTTTCAAAAATGACGCTTACCAGCCGCAAGAAAAAAGCAAAAACCGCCTGGACGGTTACTGTTTCCGGCGGGAAATTCAAGAAAGAGCACGAGGCCCCGCCGGTTGACGGCACAGCCATCGAAGTTAAGGACCTCTTTTTCAACACACCCGCACGGGCGAAGTTTCTTAAATCCGACGGCTCCGAACGAGGTCACCTCGCGCGCGCGCTGGAAGAGGCGGCACTCGCCAACCCCCGTGTCGGGTTTGAATATAAAAGCGAAAACCGCACGACCATGCGCTTCGCCGCTCGAAAAGAAAAGAATGATGTCGACGCATCGCGTGAACGCGCCGCCGATGTCCTGGGAGAAGAACGCGGAGCGGCACTCCTGGATGCAGACCGAACCTCGGGCGGAATCTCCTTACGCGGATTTCTTTCCCCCGTTGAGAAACTGCATTCAACCCGGCAGCTCCAATACCTTTTCGTGAACCGGCGCCCCGTTTCGAATCGAACGATTCAACAGGCGATGTACCGTGCGTATGAACCCTTTCGCCAAAAAAACCGCCATCCCGTTGCGGTCCTTTTCCTGGAGACGCCGCCGAATGCGCTCGACGTTAACGTACACCCGACCAAACGGGAAGTCCGCTTCAGCAATGACAGCGATGTCTTTCAGACCGTCACAAAGGCCCTTTCAAAATCATTGCTCGGCTCGAAAGGGATTCCCACACTCACGTCCGAATCATCCCATTACGCCTCTGCCGGACGCCCTTACATCGCGTCGACGGGATCGGTCCGCGAAGCGATCTCGGCCTACTCGGCAGGCGCTGGGTCGCCGGTGGTCAAACAACCCTCCTGGCCCCGACAAAAGAATGAAGAATCGCGGCCGTGGTTTGATGAAAGCATCCGCTACCTCGGACAGATCGAGCGTGCCTATCTCGTATTTGAATCCGAAGGCGGAATCCTGCTCCTCGATCAGCACGCCGCACAAGAACGCGTCTTGTTTGAACGCTACCTGGGAGAAATCACCGACGGTGAAATTTCAGAACAGACATTGATGATTCCGATTCCAATCGAACTCCCGGCATCGGGGATTCAACGGGTCTTGGCCCAGGAAAAAAGGCTCAAGCGGGCGGGATTTGTTGTTTCCCCGTTTGGGAAGACAACGCTAAACGTCACAAGCGTCCCGGCCATTCTTCACAAGGCCGGTGATATCACCGATGCCGTACACCGCCTTCTCGACGGCCTCACCGATCCAAAATCAGCGACCGCCGATGTCCGCTACGACGCAACCGCAACCATCGCCTGTAAAGCCTCGGTCAAAGCACACGATCCGCTGTCCGGCCCGGAAGCCGTCCGGCTCGTCGAGGATATCCGAAAATGCGAAGACGCCACATGCTGTCCGCACGGGCGTCCCTCAATGCTTTCTTTGGACCGGGAAGAACTCGCGCGGCGGTTTAAACGCCCCGGCGCGCCTCCACTCTAACTAGGGACTAAGTCCTTAGTTGTTTAGTTGTCGTGCCACTCCCGCCGCCCCTTAGAGGGGCGGCCATCAAGTTAACCGTCTGAGACCTCATCAATTAGTTCCTGTCCTCCAGGATTCTCACAGCAAAATTTTCATCGCCCGCAGCCCGGCCCACCATGCCTTTGCCGCGCTCAGCAGTAAAGACGCTCAATCGATGATTGAGCGATTAGAGACGGAGACTCCGGGTTAAATTGATATCCTAAAAACCTCCGCCTCACGCCCTAATGGAAGTCGTACCCGAAACACCGTTTGTGCAGATCGGCTTTGCCCCCGGGGTAAAGAAATTACACTTATTTTTTCAGCGATAATTTTCCGAAAATATTACAACCGCTGTTGCGCAAATAGGACGAACTTTCCGACAGGGCCTAAGCTCGAACATTCCTTGAAGAAAGTGTTAACTTCCGCACCCGCCTGGGGCCATATCGGGTCTCGCTTAGCACCTCGGCCGAAGGCCCGAGACGAAACTTCGGTTCGTCAGTGGGAGCAGGGTGAGTTGACTCACCAACGACTAAACAACTAACAACTAAACAACTAAGGACTTAGTCCCTACTCGATCGTATCGAGTGAACCCCGATTGGCGACCCACTTATCCAGGGTTGCAACTTCCTTTTTCGCCACCGCGAGCTCTTTTTCGTAGTGCTCGAGGAATTTAAGAAATTTTTTGTTTTCCTCGATTGAATGGGTTCCGCGCTGATACGCACGGAAATAACTTTGCCCGCGCTCAAGATAATCCACAACAAGCGCAAGATCGGCCGCCAAATGCGTTGCAGAGCTTATTTTTCGTCGTTCCCGCTTAAGACGATCGGGCGCTGTTAAAAGACCGCGTGAACCTGCGGCCATTCCAAAAGAAAATCCAATCGCAAGCGCAAGCGTTGTAGATGAGGCTATTGTAAAAATCCGTTTCAATTCCATCGTGTTCCTCGCAAACAAAAGTATAGCCCTTCGGAAGAAGAACGCAACCCCGTCGGGAATTGGGTCTTGACGAATAGAGATCGGAGCCTATACTAAAACTGATCGCCGAAACCGCGCTCGCGGTGCGTGTCTTCGGCGGTCGATCTGAAGGCGCGACTCACCGTCCATACCACGGACACCGTGAGCGCGCCTTCTGAATTTACCCTGAAAAAGTTTAAGGACCGAAAAAGAAACCGGCGAGCCCCCCGAGGAGACCCCCGATAGCGGCGCCTATGGGCCCGCCGAGCAAAAATCCAATCCCCGCACCGGCAGCGGCACCGCCAAGCGCCCACCACATCCCATTCCCTGATGATTGTTTTTTTGCCTTTCCATCATCAGTGAGCGGCGAAACCGGTTCAACCTTGTAGACGCCCGGTGTTCCGACATCAAGAATTGCTGTCGGCTTCGATAACCTGGGACCCACCGGTTCGGGCAGCAAGGACGGGGAAACAAAGGTCTCGGAACCGTTGTGACGCGTGCCGGAAAGATCCCAACCCCGTCCCGAACCCCATTTCGCGCCACCATTTGAATCGGCGGCCGCGGCGGTCTTCCCACTTTCGTTAATCGAACCAAGAAGCTCTAGCGTGCTTGCGGAGGCACCTGAGACCGCCATAGAGAGAACTAATAAGGCATGAAGGATCTTCATACCCTTATTGTAGCGCAGGACCGGGGAAGTCCCTGAGACGAAAGACCTAAAAAATATCTGTCTTCCGGCCCACTATTTCCGTACCTCAAGACCTGGCCGAAAATCCTTATTTTTTAAGGGAAAAAGACGAGGGGACACCGGAGCTCTCCTCAGACGCTCCGCTGTCCCCTCAAACGGCCCCCGCCGGGCCCTCAGCGAGGCACACACAGCACCGACAACGTCAACGTCAACAACAAACGACTACGCCAACGAACGGCACCGGCAACGGCCACGCAAACAAACGACACCAGCAACGACTACGGAAACGGCTACGCCAACGAACGGCACCGACAACGGCTACGCAGACAAACGACACCAGCAACGACTACGGCTACGCCAACGAACGGCACCGACAACGGCCACGTAAAGAAACAGCACCTGCTACGTCGACGACCATGCCAACGGAACGATACCACCCTTCAACAACCACGGATTTCAGAGAGACGGGATCCGACAAGAGCAACGCCGCCCGCCGTTTGTAGTATAACCCTCGACCTTCCAGCGTCAAGACCTATTTTTAAAATCTTTGGGATTTCTAGCGGGAATCGCCTTTACGGCGCTTTTTACGGTGACCGCGTTTCTTTTTACGCTTCTTGTTGCTTTGCCGACCGGACTCACTGACGACAGGCCTGGAATTAGAGACAACCTGAATCTGCTCACGTTCCCTTTCACGCCCGGCAACATTATGTCCGCGCCCGGTTTGTATAGAGAAGGCTTCAACCCCCACTCGACGGACCAGATCCGGGTCATCAACGAAGGGGTTGCGATTCCCCTGCCACTCTTCGACAAGATCATTCCGTCGACGTTCAAACACATCCGGGGGATGCTCTTGGTGCCAACGCATAAACATCTCGATGCGGCTGTTCCAAAAATTCCGGGCCTGCCGCCCCGGGAGAATGTTCCGGTTCCCGTAGCGCATAAAGAAATAAAGCATGCCGCGCGCAACACGCCCCTTTACCGCGTCGGGGGGCTCGAATTCATCATGACCCAATTTGGCTCCGGCGCGATTTTTATACACGGCCTCGCTATCGGCGACCTCGCCGAACGGATAGCGGCTACGCTCGCTGTTGGGACGGACAAAGGTTGCCATCAAGTGATGAACGTCGGACAACATGGGAGTCCGACTGTTGAAATAGGATTGCGGCCACAAATGCTCGGTATTCATTCCCTCTTTATTGCTGTAGCCATCGCCATTCACATCGCCATTACCCTTGTAGGCCGAACCGGATGCCGAGCGACCCGGGACAAATACCTGGGAGTACGCACCCATGACACCGCGCTGACCTTTGTACTGAAAATTATCGATGTTGGAGAAAAGCTCACCGCGTGATTTTTTGTAGGCGTGATTCTGGTAACCCCGGCCTGAAATCTCCCGCAGCTTGCCAAGAAGAACCCCTTTTTCAAGACCCTCGGCTTCTTTGAGATATTCCTGACGGGGAGCGGTCTTGGAGGCAATACCCTGGCGGGCCTCGTCGGTACGAACCGGAGTGGGCTCGCGCTTTCCCGCTCCATCGAAAACTTCGGCGAAAGCGTCAAGCCGGAAGCGCTTCTGCTGCTTTACGGCAATTTTCTCGGCATTGCGCGCCTGGTCGGCAACCGTCTTAATGAGCGCGTCTCCGGCGGACTCTTTAGAAGACTTGCGATCGGCGGCATTGAAGGACAATTCAGAACCCTTCCCTCCAAACTGAACCCGCTGTTTTTGGACCTCGCGCCGGGGTGTCGAAAGTGATTCCAACGTCGGCGCCGGGGCCTGCTGCATCACCCGGTTTAAGGGTGCTTGAAGAGTAGGAACGGCCAGTTCTGGAAGAACAGGGAGACCCAAATTCGCTCCGACAGGGGCTAATCGGGGAGCTTCAATTTTGAGGGAATTGGG
>JBFIEP010000011.1:0-16480 GCA_041603335.1 Elusimicrobiota bacterium
AAGGCACGGAGATGGTGATGCCGGGAGACAACACGGAATTCGAGGTCGAGCTCATTACGCCGATCGCGATGGAAAAAGGACTGCGCTTCGCGATTCGTGAAGGCGGCCATACCGTGGGCGCCGGCGTAGTCGGCGAAATCACCGAGTAATAGGGTAAAGACATGGCTGAAAATACAATCAACCCAAACACACGAATCAGAATTCGGCTTCGCGCTTGCGACCATCGAATTCTCGACACGAGCGTCGGGAAAATCGTTGAAACCGCTCGCCGCACCGGTGCTGTGATTTCGGGTCCGGTTTTGCTTCCGACGCATATCCGGAAGTACTGCGTACTTCGCTCGCCGCACGTGGATAAGAAGTCGCGTGAACACTTTGAAATGCGCGTTCACAAGCGCCTCATTGAACTTAAGAGTCCGACGCAGCGCACGGTAGACGAGCTCATGAAGCTCGATCTTCCTGCAGGCGTTGACGTTGAAATCAAGCTGTAAATACTAGGAAGAGGAAACTTTAGATGGCAGAAGAAAAAAAGCAAGCTGACGCGGAAGAGAAGAAGGTCGACGAGACCGCTGCTCCCGTGGAAGCCAAGGCTGAAGAGAAGGCGGCGGGTCCCGCGGAAGCTCCCAAAACCTTTCGTATCGTGCTTGGCGAAAAGGTCGGCATGACGCAGATTTTTACCGAAGATGGGCAATTAAAGCCCGTGACGGCGGTAAAAGTAGGTCCGAATCCGGTCCTTAACGTTAAGACCAAGGAAGGGGCCGACGGCTACAACGCGGTCGTGATTGGTTATGGCGAGCGAAAGCAAAAGAATGTGAACGGCGCCGATGCCGGGCAATACAAAAAGGCCGGTGTTAAGACGTCGTCACGCTTGATTAAGGAATTCCGCCTGGATGACACGGCGGGTTTTGAGGCCGGGCAGGTCGTCAGCATCGAGGGCCGTTTTGCGGCCGGCGATTATGTTGACGTGCAGGCCACTTCAAAGGGCAAGGGATTTGCATCCGCGATTAAGCGCTGGGATTTCGGCGGCGGTCGCGGCTCCCACGGCGGTCAGGCGAAAGAGCGTGCCCCCGGTTCCTTGACGTCGCGTCGCTCCCTTGGTCGGGTAATGCCGGGTAAGAAGATGGGCGGCCACATGGGTGTCGAAACAATTACCGTTCAGAAGATCGAGGTAATCGAAGTCGACGCCGCTACTAACACCCTTTATCTCAATGGTTCGGTTCCCGGCCCGCGAAAAGGCTTCGTTACTGTTCATGAGACGGTGAAGATGATCAAGAAGCGTAAGGAAGTCGTTAAGTCCACGGGTCCGAAGAAAGACAAGATGGGTAATATTATTCAGGGCGGGAAGAAGTAATGGAAACAAAGGTACTCAACTTAAAAGGCGAGGAAGTGGAGAAGTACACGCTTCCCGAGAAGGTTTTTGGCGTGACCGTGAAGCCCGGCGTGCTTCACGAAGCATCAACGATCTTTCAATCCAACCAACGCGGCGGAAACGCTCACACCAAAACGCGGTCCGAAGTTTCGGGCGGCGGGGCCAAGCCCTGGAAGCAGAAGGGTACGGGCCGGGCGCGTGCGGGTTCAAGCCGTTCGCCCATTTGGCGGCACGGCGGAGTTGTTTTTGGACCCCGCAACACCGTCAACTGGTACCGTGACCTTCCCCGCCGCAAAGGCAAGAATGCCCTCGCTCAGGCGCTAAGCGCCCGCGCGAAGGACGAAAGCTTGCGCGTCGTCGATAACCTTAAATTCGACGGTGCCAAGACGGCTCAGGTCGCGACATTCCTGAAAGCCATTAAGGCCGACAAGAAGTCGCTGATTGTCGCCGAGCAGCATGACGTGAATCTCAAGCGCGCTTCGAAGAATATTCCGGGGCTGCAAATTCGTCTCGCGGCGGATTTGAATGCGTATGAGGTGCTCGCCTGCCGCAATCTCATTATCACGAAAGGCGCGATTGAAAAGCTCGCGCCGAAGTGGAATTAGGAGCAAGAGAATGGCGGAATTTAACCCATTCGGACATATCGTTCGCCCCATCATGACGGAGCGAAGCACGATTCTTAAAGAGAAGTTCAACCAGTACGTATTTGAGGTTCAGAGGGAGTCGTCGAAAGGCGACATCCGGAAGGCCGTCGAAGCTATCTGGAAGGTTGGTGTCGAGCAGGTGCGGACGATGCGCCTGACCGGCAAATACCGGCGGTTTGGCCGCGGTGGCGGCTACCGTTCAGATTGGAAAAAGGCGGTTGTTACGCTTAAGCAGGGCGATTCGATCGACGTAGTAGATCAGTCAGCCTAAATTACCCGGCACATAGAAATATTCGGAGTGCGTTATGCCAGTTAAAACTTTTAAACCATATACCCCTTCCCGACGACAGATGACGTCGTCAGACTTTTCGGGTCTTACGACGGATCGACCTGAAAAAAAGCTGACGAAGGGTCTGCGAAAATCGGGCGGAAGAAACAACACCGGCCGCATCATGGTCCGTCATATCGGTGGAGGACACAAGCGGAAGTATCGCTTCATCGATTTCAAGCGGGACAAGATCGGCGTTCCCGGCATTGTGAAGACGATCGAGTACGATCCAAATCGCAGCGCTCGAATTTCGCTTATTTTTTACAAAGACGGCGACAAACGCTACATCATCCACCCTGTCGGCCTTAAGGTTGGCGATGAGGTTGTTTCGGGACCGCAGTCGGATCCTACCGTAGGAAACGCTCTGCCGCTTTCAAAGATTCCTGAAGGCACGTTCATCCACAACCTGGAGCTGATTCCGGGCAAGGGTGCCCAGCTGGTTCGTTCCGCCGGCGGCCAGGCGCAGCTTGCAGGCAAGGACGGCGATTATTGCCATGTGAAGCTTCCCTCTGGGGAAATCCGGCTTCTTCGCTCGACTTGCTATGCGACGATTGGTCAGGTTTCCAACACCGAAAACGACAGCATCGTGCTGGGAAAGGCCGGTCGAAACCGCCACCTGGGACGCCGACCGACCGTTCGCGGTACGGCGATGAACGCGCACGACCATCCGATGGGCGGCGGACGCGGTAAATCGAAGGGTGGGAATCACCCCCGATCGCCTTGGAACCAGCTTGCCAAAGGTCTAAAGACCCGCCGCAAGAAGAAGATTTGGAGCTGGATGATTGTTGCGGACCGACGCCGGTCGAAGTCGCGATAGGACGTTAGGAGAATACGATGAGCAGATCTACTAAAAAAGGACCCTACGTCGACCAGACGCTCCTTAAAAAAATTATCAAGATGAACGAGGCGGGTGAAAAAAAACGCCTCAAGGTTTGGTGCCGCGCTTCGACCGTGACACCGGAAATGGTTGGGCACACCCTGGATGTTCATAATGGGCGAAAGTTCCTCCCGATTTACGTTAACGAACAGATGGTCGGGCATAAGCTCGGCGAATTTTCATTCACGCGATTCTTTAGGGGCCATGGCGGCACGACGAAGGAATCGAAGGCTCTGAAGTAAGGAAAGGATTATGGAAGCAACTGCACACGCACGATTTCAACGCTACGGCTACCAAAAGGCAGCCCTGGTACTCGACAAAATCCGAGGCAAGTCCTTGGACAAGGTCGAGTACATTCTCCCGACGGTTCGCATGAAGGCGACCACGCTTGTTACCAAAACGATTAAGTCGGCTGTTGCCAACTTAAACGTTAAGGCGGGAAAAAAGCTCGGCTCAGACAATGTTTACGTGACGCAAGCCTGGGTCGGAATGGGTCCGATGGGGCACATGCGGCGGGTTCGCCCCGCTCCTATGGGCCGCGCGATGACCATTAAAAAGAAGGTATGCCACCTTACGATTGTGGTATCAGATTCGCCGGCGAAGAAGGGGAAGAAATAATGGGTAATAAGATCCATCCTAAATCGGTCCGCTTGGGATACATCCAAGATTGGGAATCAAAGTGGTTTGATCCCCGACAGGCTCCCGCTCTAATCGGCGAAGATTTTAAAATCCGTCAACTTGTGAAAACCCGCTTTCGCCTCGCGGCGGTTAGCTGGATCGGTATTGAGCGCTCGGGTCCCTACCTTCGCGTCAATATCCACACCGCACGCCCCGGAGTCGTTATCGGTAAGCGCGGCGTTGACATTGAAGCGATTCGCTCCAAGGTTGAAAAACTCACCAAGCGCAAAACCTTTATTAACGTCATGGAAATTAAGGAGCCCGAGCTCGACGCCCGCCTCGTAGGCGAAGCCATCGCGATGCAGCTCGAACGCCGCATTAACCACCGCCGCGCGCTTCGCCGTGCGATGGAGCGGTCGATGCAGGCCGGCGCCCTTGGAATCAAGGTGCAGGTTAAGGGCCGTTTGAACGGTGCTGAAATCGCGCGCCGTGAGTGGAATCGCGAAGGCCGCGTGCCCCTTCACACCTTCTGCGCCGATATCGATTATGGGTTGACGGAAGCTCACACTTCGATGGGTCTCATCGGAGTGAAGGTCTGGATCTTTAAGAAGACGTATTTCGCGAAGAGTCCGAAAGATTTGCTCAAAAAGGCGCAGGAAGAAGGACGAATCCTTCCCGCTCCGGAAGAAAAGATCGAAGTTGCCGCCCCTGTGGTGGATCCGGCCGTCGAACAGGCCGCGCAGGATCAGGCCGCCAAGAAGGGCGCAAAAACGCTCGGCCGCAAGTCGGGCAGCATGCCGGAACTTCCGGCAGGTGCGCTTGCACAGCTCGGCGGATTCCAGCCGGCACCTGAAGAAAAGCCGGCGCCTGAAGCCGCGCCTGAAGAAATGCCGGAAACCGGCGAATCGAAAGAGGAGTCCCAGTAAGATGTTGATGCCAAAACGTGTAAAATACCGTAAACCGCACACCCATCCCCGTATTAAGGGAAAGGCTAAGCGCGGCACGACGGTAGTCTTTGGTGAATATGCCTTGAAGGCTATGGAACCCAAATGGATTACCGCGCGCCAGATCGAAGCAAGCCGTATTTCGATTACCCGCTTCATTAAGAAAGGCGGAAAACTTTGGATCCGGATTTTTCCGGACAAGGCGATCACGAAGCACCCTGCTGAAACCCGCATGGGTAAAGGTAAGGGATCTCCGGAAATTTGGGCTGCTGTTGTAAAACCCGGCCGAGTTCTCTTTGAGATTGAAGGAATTGACGAGGAAACCGCACGTAAGGCATTTTTGCGTGCTTCCCATAAGCTCCCGATTAAGTGCAAGTTCGTCCATCGGGAGGAGATCTAGTCATGAAACAGAAAGACAAAGATAAGAAGGCAAATTTTTCGGCCGATGAACTTCGCGTCGAACTCGAAAAACTTAAAGAAAAGCAGTTTAGACTTGGCTTTAAGCACAAAGTAACCCCGCTTGCTAACCCGATGGAGCTGCGCCAAGTGCGCCGCGATATCGCTCGGCTAAAGACCTGGCTCCAATCCAAGGAACTCCAGGCGAGCGGAAAGGAGTAATTTGATGGCCACCGTTTCTGAAAAGAAAGAAGTAAGCCGCGGCCGACGCCATTCGTTTAACGGCGTCGTTGTCTCGGACAAAGCTGATAAGACGATCATCGTTTCTGTTGAGCGTCTGACCCGGCATCCTCAGTATGAGAAGATCATCCGCCGCAAAAGTAAGTTCTACGTTCATGACGAGAACAATGAAGCGGCTGTTGGTGATATTGTTGAAATCATGGGGACTCGCCGCATTTCCAAGCAAAAGCGTTGGCGCCTTGTTAAGGTTGTCAAAGCCGTGCCGAAGCTCGGGAAAGACGCGAAAGTCGCCGAGATTCACATGAAAGAAGAAGACGCATCGGCTAAGCCGGTTGCTCCCAAGAATACCGAGGAAGCAATTGCCGCTAAAAAAGCCGCTACGGATGCGAAGGCGAAAGCCGAGGCAGAAGCGAAAGCCGCTGCCGAATCTTCCGAGGAAGGAAAGTAAGCCATGATTCAGATGGGAACCGATCTCACCGTGGCCGACAACTCCGGGGCGCGGCGTATTCGCTGCTTTAAAGTCCTCGGGGGTTCGAAACGCCGGTACGCGTCATTGGGCGACATTATCGTTTGCTCTGTAAAAGATGCTATCCCGCGCGGAGCGACAAAGAAGGGCGATGTCGTCAAGGCCGTTATTATTCGGATTCGACACCATCGCCGGCGTATTGATGGATCGTATATCAGGTTTGACGACAATGCCGCGTGCATTATCGATGACAAAGGCGAGCCGAAGGGAACACGCGTATTTGGTCCTGTCGCCCGTGAATTGCGCGACAGGGATTTCCTTAAGATTATTTCCTTGGCGCCCGAGGTTCTGTAGAGGTTTATGATGAAGAAGTTCAAGTTAAAGAAAAAAGACATGGTCGTCGTTATTGCCGGCAAAGACAAGGGAAAGAAGGGCGAAGTGATTCAGCTGTTTGCGAAAACAGATCGCGTCCTTGTGTCTAAAATCAATCTGGTTTGGAAGCATAAAAAGCCGAGCCAAAACGAGCCGGGCGGTCGGGAGCAGATGGAAGCCCCGATTCATATCTCAAATATTATGCTTATCGACCCGAAGAACGAGAAGCCGACGCGCATTAAGCGCGACGCTCTCGCGAGCGGTGAGCGCGTCCGGGTTGCAAAAAAATCCGGCGAAGTAATTCTCTAGGAGTCGTAAGATGGCTAAGGATACAAAGGAAACAAAAGCAGACAAGCAGAAGGCAGCGGGAATAGCCGCCTCCAAGAAAGCGAAGAAGAGCCCTGGTGCGGTTGGTCTCATTGAGAAGAGCGAGAAGTTGCCTCGGCTTAAGGAGTACTACAACAAAACCGTGCTTCCGGGCATGATCAAGGATTTGGGTCGGTCGAATCGTTTCCAAGTTCCCTCTCTCGAAAAAATTGTTATCAGCATGGGCGTTAACGAGGCAAAGGAAAACATCCAGGTCCTCGATTCCGCCCGCGAGGACCTCGGTCAGATTGCGGGACAGCTTCCGCAAATCCGCCGCGCGACGAAGTCGATTTCAAACTTCAAACTGCGTGAAGGGATGCCGCTAGCGCTTCGCGTGACGCTTCGCGGGGATCGGATGTATGAATTTCTGGATCGTTTGATTTCGACTGCGGTGCCGCGTATTCGCGACTTCCGGGGGTTGAAGCCCAACGGTTTCGACGGTCGAGGCAACTACAACCTCGGCTTGAAAGAACATCACATTTTTCCAGAGATTAATCTCGAAAAATCACCGACTGCACGCGGACTGAATATTACGTTTGTGTCGACTGCGGAGAATGATGAGGACGGAAAAGAACTCCTCACCCGCATGGGGCTGCCCTTTAAGAAGAAGGGTCAGAAGGATTAAGGAGAAGGGATATGGCAACAACAGCGTGGGTCGCCAAGATGAGCAAGCCGCAAAAATTTGCGGTGCGGTACCGGAATCGGTGCCAATTATGCGGACGTCCTCGAGGATATATCCGGGATTTCGGCCTTTGTAGAATCTGTTTTAGAAAGATGGCGCACCAGGGACAAATCCCCGGCGTCAAGAAATCTTCCTGGTAAGGGACGGAGAATTTACGATGGATACCATTGGAAACCTTTTAACGAGCATCCGGAACGCAAACGCGAAATTTAAAGATCGTGTTGATGTTCCTAGTTCAAAATTGAAGTCAGAGATCGCCCGCATTCTTAAAGAGGAAGGGTTCATTCAAAATTTCAAGATTGTGACCGACGAGACCACAAAGAAAACCGTCTTGCGTTTGTTCCTGAAGTACTCGCCGGAAAAAGAGCGGGTCATTAAGGGCATCCAGCGTGTTTCAAAGCCTGGTTTGCGCATTTACCGGAGCCACACCAAGATTCCTAAAGTTCGCGGCGGCGGATTTCCGGTTACGATTCTCTCGACCTCCCAGGGCGTGCTTACCGATAAGCAAGCGCGCGAGAAGTTGGTCGGTGGAGAGGTGCTCTGCCAGGTTTGGTAGGCACTCGGATTTAATAGGAAGGAGAATGTCATGAGCCGCGTAGGTAAGAACCCAATTGCAATCCCGGAAAAGGTCGATGTTAAGATCTCCGGGCAGGATGTCACCGTGAAGGGCCCGAACGGGCAGCTCGCGTGGTCAGTCCCGAGCGTGATCAAAATCGAGCAAAAGGAAAAAGAGCTTGTTTTGAGTGTCGCCGATGCCAAGGACCCGAAAAGCAGTGCCATGCACGGTATGTCCCGCACGCGCGTGGCGAACCTGATCGACGGTGTGACCACGGGATTTTCGAAGAATATCGAAATCCACGGCCTCGGTTATAAGGCCCAGCTTCAAGGACAGAAATTGGTCCTGGCGCTCGGTTTCTCACATCCCGTGGAATTCGCTGTTCCCGAAGGGATTAAGATTGATATCGACAAAAAAGCGACGAAGCTGACCATTAAGGGAATTGACAAGGAACTCGTCGGTGAGACTGCCGCACAGATTCGAATTCTTAAGAAGCCCGAGCCGTATAAGGGCGTTGGGATTCGCTACGAAGGCGAGCGCATCCACCGCAAGGCCGGTAAGACTGCTGCCGGCGCTGGAAAGTAAGAGGATTTAGCAACGATGAAAGATAAGAAAGTACGTTTCGAATATCGAAAGACCCGGACCCGCAATAAGCTTCGCAAGCCCGCCAATGGGCTTCCGCGCTTATGCGTGCACCGATCTCTCAAGGCGTTCTACGCTCAGGTGATCGACGACACTAACGGCAAAACCTTGGTTTCCGCCGCATCCACCGGTAAAGAAGTTCGCGGTGAAAGAAAGTCCTCGAAAAACACCGAAGACGCGAAGAAAGTCGGCAAGCTAATCGCCGAAAAGGCCCTCAAGGCCGGAATCGAGAAGGTCGTTTTCGACCGCGGCGGGATGCTTTATCATGGACGGGTCAAGGCATTAGCCGAAGCCGCTCGTGAAGCCGGACTCAAATTCTAAGGCGGATATTACTATGGCAGATAAACCAGAAACAGCAGCACCCGCAGGAGCAGCAGCGCCTGCAGCACGCGGCGGACGCGGACAAGGCGGCCCCGGGCAGCGTGGTCAAGGTGGACGCGGCCAAGGCCGCGGACGATTCCCCCGAAGGCAGTCCGAATCCGAATTGCTCGGGCTGACGGAAGTCGTCGTGTCGATCAACCGCGTTTCTAAAACCGTCAAAGGCGGCAAGCGCTTCTCATTCGGCGTCCTTGTTGTCGTGGGTGATAAAAAGGGTTCGGTCGGGTGCGGCCTCGGAAAGTCGAAAGACATTCAATTTGCCATCCAAAAGGCTGCCTCGCGGGCGCGCAAGTCGATGATTAAGTTTGAAATGGTCAACGATACGATTCCGCATGAAATCGTGGGTCATCACGGGGCGGGCAAGGTTTGGATGAAGCCTGCCGCACCGGGTACCGGTGTTATCGCGGGCGGTGGAGTGCGTAACGTGCTCGAGGTCGCTGGGATTAAGAACATTCTTACCAAGAGTCTTGGCAGCAACAACCACTTCAGCATGGTTTATGGATGCATGGCCGGGCTCAAAGAGCTGAAATCAAAGGATCAGATTCTGAAGTTGAGGGGACGGGTATGACGGAAAAAACAGTAGCGATTAGCACGCTGAAAGCGAAGCCGGGCGCCCGCAAGCGCATTATGCGCGTGGGTAAAGGCGACGGCAGCGGAAAAGGACGTACCTGCGGCAAAGGCCAAAAGGGGCAGACGTCCCGGTCCGGCGGCGGCAAGGGACGTAATTTTGAGGGCGGACAGGTGCCGCTCTATATGCGCATGCCGAAAAAGGGTTTTACCAATGCGCGCTATAAAACCGAGTACCAAGTTGTCAGTCTTTCCGATCTTGAGCGCGTGTTTAAGAATCAGAAAGAAGTTGGTCTCGAGGCGCTTAAGGTGCACGGACTTGTTAAAGGACGGCTTCCAGTGAAGGTATTGGGAACCGGTGAGCTGAAGCAGTCCCTCACGATACAGGCGCATGCGTTTTCTAAGACCGCCGAAGAAAAGATTAAAAAAGCGGGCGGAAAAACTGAAGTGATTAAGAAGAATGGAGCCAAGGCCTAATGTTTCAAAAGATCTCCGACATTATTGAAGTGCCGGCACTGCGTAAACGGGTGTTGTTCACTTTGATATGCTTGGCGGTCTACCGTCTTGGTGCGGCTATCCCTATCCCCGGTATTAATGGGGAAGCGCTGCGCCAGATTTTTCAATCACAATCCAACAGCCTCCTGGGAATTCTGAATATTTTCTCCGGCGGTGCGTTGGGGCAGTTCTCCATATTCTCGATGGGCGTGATGCCTTATATTAACGCCTCTATTATCATGAGCCTTCTGCAAGGGGCGCATGTGATTCCCTATCTGGACCGACTTCATAAGGAAGGGGAGTTGGGTCGGCGCAAGCTGAACCAGTTAACGCGTTACGTAACGCTGTTTTTGTCCTCGTTCCAATCCTTTGGTCTGACGATCATGATCACAAAAATGCCTACCCCGGGCGGGATTCCTGTTGTGACCGACCCGGACTGGTTCTTCTATGCCGTTACAGTCTTGACGCTTACGACCGGGACGATCTTTATCATGTGGCTTGGTGAGCAGATGACCGAATCTGGCATTGGAAACGGTATTTCCTTGATTATTTTTGCCGGTATCGTTAATGCGTTCCCCGGCGGAATGCTTGCCTTGGTGCAGTTGGTGCAAGCAGAGGAAATCGGACTCTTGCGGGCAGCTTTCTTCCTCGCAGGCCTGGTAGCCATTATTTTGGCTGTTGTTTGGGTTGAGACAGCCCAAAGGAAAATTCCTGTTCAGTACGCGAAGAAGGTTGTGGGTCGAAAAATGTTCGGCGGCTCCCAAAGCTTTCTCCCGTTGAAGGTCGACCAATCAGGTGTTATCGCGGTCATTTTTGCGGTGTCTCTTTTGGCTGTACCGATGACGATCGTTCAGTTTATGCCCCAGTCCGGGACCGGACAAAAGGTCGCGGCTTTCCTTCAGGGCGGCGGTTGGCTCTATAACAGTGTGTACGCCCTTCTGATTATTTTCTTCTGCTATTTCTACAACTCCGTTAGTATTAACCCCGAAGATCTAGCCGAGAACATGAAAAAGTCCGGTGGTTTCATCCCCGGTATTAGGCCCGGGAAATCAACGGCCGATTATATCGAGTGGGTTCTTGAGCGGATCACCTTGGGGGGTGCGTTATTTGTTGCATCGATTGCCGTCCTCCCGGAAATTTTCCGCCGGAAATACAGCATTCCTTTTTTCATTGGCGGTACGGCACTCCTGATTGTTGTGGGTGTAGCCTTGGACACAATGGGCCAACTGGAAGCGCACTTGATCATGCGTCACTACGATGGGTTCCTGAAGAAAGGCCGCATCAAGCAGCGTTGGTTTAATGTGGGAGCCGGCGGATGAACATAATTCTGCTCGGATGCCCCGGTGCCGGAAAAGGAACGCAAGCAGCGGCCCTGTGCGAGAAATACAGCATGACTCACATCTCCACAGGTGATTTGATTCGGTCGGAGATTGAGAAGAAGACCCCTCTCGGATTGAAAGTCGAGTCCACCGTCAAAAGCGGCAACCTTGTTCCCGATGAAGTCGTCGTTGAGATCGTCGCGGGCAAGTTGGAGATGCTGGAAGGCGGCTGGTTGCTGGACGGTTTCCCGCGCACGCTTCCCCAGGCGGAAGAGCTCGGAAGATATCTCGATAGCGCGGGCAAGAAAATCGATTTTGTCATTCTCTTGAACGTCTCGGAAGACGTCGTCGTTTCTCGACTTGCGGGACGCGGCCGCGAGGATGATTCGGAAACGACGGTAAAGAAACGGCTTATGGTGTTTCAGGATTTGACGCAGCCGCTTGTTGGTTATTACAAAGGACAAGGTACCTTTAAAGAATTTGATGGCGCGCCTTCAGAATCTGAAGTGTCGAATTCGCTGGTCCAATTTATCGACGGAGAGATTGCTGCTAAAAGCAGCGTCTAAAGACGATGTTTAAGTCCATGTCTATTGATTTAAAAGGCGAGAAGGAACTTGTCAGTATGCGCAAGGCCGCTCAGGTTGTCGCCGAAACCCACAAGGTTTTGATGGCCGCGGTAGCGCCCGGCATGTCGACTCTCGATCTCGATAAGATCGCTGAAAAAGAGATCAAAGCCCGCGGAGCCAAGCTTGCGTTTAAAGGATACCGCGGCTACCCCGGAACCCTGTGCGTTTCCGTAAATGAAGAAGTCGTTCACGGGATTCCTAGCGCTTCGAGGATTCTTGCCGAAGGCGACATCGTGAGCCTCGATCTCGGTGCCATCGTGGAAGGATTTTACGGAGACAGCGCGGTGACCGTTCCTGTCGGAACAATTTCCGAGGAAGCCAAAAAACTTTTAAAGATCACCGAGGAAGCGCTGTTTAAAGGAATTGAACAGATGCTTCCAGGGAACCGGATTGGCGACATCGGGGCTGCGGTTCAGCGGCACGCCGAGGCTGAAGGTTATGGAGTTGTGCGTGAGTTTGTCGGCCATGGTATTGGTCGAGCGCTTCATGAAGACCCGCCCGTTCCTAATTATGGTAATCCCGGCCAGGGCGTACGGCTGCAGCCCGGCATGGTTCTTGCTATCGAGCCGATGGTTAATGCGGGAACCGCCGATGTCCGGGTCCTTGAAGATAATTGGACTGCAGTAACAGTCGATGGAAAATTATCCGCTCATTTTGAACATACGATCGTTGTGACCGAAGAAGGACCCGAGGTCATCACTCTGAGGGAGGTTTAGTTGGTCAAGGAAGACAAAATTGAAGTCGAAGGAAAGATTGTTGAATCGATGGGAAACGCGATGTTCCGCGTTGAAATTCCAGGAAACAAAGTGATCCTAGCTCACATTTCAGGAAAAATGCGGGTTCACTACATCAAAATTTTGCCGGGGGACACGGTGAAAGTTGAATTGTCCCCGTACGACCTGAGCAGAGGTCGAATCGTATATCGAGAGAGATAAGTCATGAAGGTAAGAACCAGCGTAAAACCAATCTGTCAGAAGTGCAAAATTATCCGGCGCGGTCGTACGGTGCGGGTTGTTTGTACAAACCCCCGCCACAAGCAGCGCCAGGGCTGAAGCGGACTTTAGGAGCAATAGTATGGCACGAGTAGCGGGAATCGATCTCCCTAAAAATAAGCGCATCGACGTCGCATTGACCCGGATTTTCGGAATCGGGACTTTCGTCGCGAAGCAGATCCTCGACAAGTTGAACGGTTCAATCGAGCCGACAACACGCGTCAAGGATTTGAGCGAGAACCAAGTAGGACTATTGAACTCGTTGATTTCTAAGGAATTGAGGGTGGAAGGCGAGCTGCGCCGTCAGGTCCAGCAGAATATCCACCGGTTCGTCGAAATCGGCTGTTTCCGAGGCGTCCGGCATCGCCGGAATTTGCCCGTTCGAGGACAGCGAACCAAGACCAATGCCCGGACCCGGCGCGGCCGTCGAAAGACTGTCGGCGGCGGTAAAGCTCCGGTCAAGAAGTAAGGACGTAGGAGGAATTTGAATCATGGCTGAAGAAGAAGCTAATAAGCCCGAAGAAGAAAAGAAGCCGATGTCTGCTGCTGAGAAAGCGGCGGCGAACAAGGCTGCCGGTGACGCCGTTGAAAGAATTATGGATGCCGAAAAGAAGGTTGAGCCCGAGGCTGAAAAAACCGTTGTTCGCAAGCCGAAGAACGCAAAGAAGGGCTGGAAAGCCGTTACCTTTGCAAAGGTTTACATCCAGTCGACCTTCAATAACACGATGGTCACCATTACCGACGACCGCGGCGCGACCCTATGCTGGGCCTCGGCCGGTGGTTCAGGATTCAAGGGAACCAAGAAGGGAACCCCGTTCGCCGCGCAAATGACGGCCCAAAAGGCGGCCAAGCGTGCCGTTGAACTCGGTGTCAAGCAGTGCACTGTTTTTGTGAAGGGACCCGGACCGGGTCGTGAAACCGCGATCCGTGCGCTGCAGCAAGCGGGTCTGCAAGTTGTGTCGCTCAAAGATGTGTCGCCGATCCCTCATAACGGGTGCCGCGCGCCGAAAGCGAGGAGAGTATAAGATGGCGAGGTATACGGGTGCTGTTTGCCGGATGTGCCGGCGCGAACAGGTTAAGCTCTTTTTAAAGGGTGAGAAGTGCTACACGAAGTGCGTTCTTGATAATCGTCCGACCCCTCCAGGTTCGGCGAAGCCGCAGCGCGGGAAGCCTTCGGAATTCCAAATTCGATTGCGTGAAAAGCAGAAGTTGCGCCGCATGATCGGCATGACCGAGCGGCCGTTCTCCCGGGTTATGGCGAAAGCGTCGAAGTCTTCCGGAAACGCTGCTGTCGTACTCATGCAGACGCTTGAAATGCGACTTGACAACATCATACGCCGCGCCGGATTTGCGACGAGCTTGAGCACGGCTCGCCAGCTTGTTCAGCATGGTCACGTAAAGGTTGATGGGAAAGGTCTCAACATCCCATCGTATGCGGTCAAAGTCGGTCAAACGGTATCCTTATCGATGAAGCTGAAGGACAACACCACCGTCGTGTTGGCCCTTGAGTTCTGTGAGAAAAAATCGCCGCGCCCGTCGTACTTGGAATATGATGAGGCAAAGATGGCGGTAAAGCTCGTTCGCGAGCCGAGCCGTGATGAAACTGCGTTTACGGTCAACGATCAGCTGATCATCGAATACTACTCACGATAATTTAGGTAAAAGGACAGAGGTACTTTCATGATTTATAAAGAATTGATTCTCCCGCAGAAACTCGCCGTCGAGGAAAAAACCGCGACCGAGAGTTACGCAAAATTCGTCGCCGAGCCGTATGAGCGCGGCTACGGACATACCGTCGGGAACTCGATGCGCCGCGTGCTGTTGTCGAGCCTTGAAGGAGCGGCCGTTACCGGTGTTCGCATTGAAGGTGCGCGCCACGAGTATCAGGCTTTGACTGGAGTCCGAGAGGATGTCATGAACATCCTTCTCAACCTTAAAAAGCTGAGAGTTAAGCTCTTCTCAAACGGACCGGAGACTATTTATCTCCAGGCCAAGAAGGAAGGGAAGGTTACGGCCAGCCTGATTCAGGAGAATTCGAACGTCGAAGTCGTCAATGGCGACCTCGTCATCGCGAATCTTGAACCCGGTGGAAAGATCGATATGGAAATCGAGATCTCCCGAGGCCGCGGATACGTTTCCGCCGAGGAAATTCAGGAACAGGCAAATTGGCCTGCAGGGTTCCTGCCGGTTGATGCGTTGTTTTCACCCGTCACGAAGGTTCACTATGACGTCGAGAACGCCCGCGTGGGTCAGGTTACCGATTATGATCGCCTGATTCTTGAAATTTGGACCGATGGTTCTATCAACCCGGCCGACGCGCTGATTCGTTCAGCCAAGTTGATCCGGGAATCACTAAAAATCTTCATCCCCGAGGAAGAAGTCATGGAAGGCCAGGGCGGTGAGGGTTATGAGGGTGAAGGCGAGATGGTTGGCGGGGAAGTCGGAGACGGCGTAGCTCTTGATTCACGCTTGCGCGATGTTCTGAACCAGCCCGTTGACATGATCGAGCTTTCCAGCCGTGCGTCCAACTGCCTGAAAGTTGCCCGCATTAAGGTAATTAAAGAACTCGTGGGACGTCGCGAAGAAGAGCTTCTGGCTGTTAAGAACTTCGGCAAGAAGTCGCTTGACGAGATTAAGGACCGCCTTAAGGATATGGGTCTTAGTCTTGGAATGCAGGTCTAAGGAAAATTTAGGTTTAGGTTGGAAGCATGATTAAAAGTCACAGCGGAAATAAACTTGGCAGGACATCATCTCATCGCCGCGCGATGCTGCGCAACATGGCGACGAGTCTTTTCCTGCACGAGCGCGTCACGACAACCGTGGCGAAGGCGAAGGAGCTTCGGTCATATGCCGAAAAGCTCATCACCCAGGCGAAGAAGGGAAAGCACCTTGAGGTGCGAAAAGAGATCCACGACAAAACGGCCTACAAGAAATTGTTCGATGTTTTGGCCGAGCGCTATCAGAATCGACCGGGTGGTTACACCCAGATTCTGAAACTCGGAGAACGGACCGGCGATAACGCATTGCAGGGCCTAGTTCGACTGGTTACGTAAGCGGTCGTTGTGCTCCCGCTGAAAAGGCGGGAGGGGAGAAGGGTAGGAAGGCATGTTTGACTACCTCTTCAGTCTCTTTTCGAATGATATGGGCATAGACCTGGGGACGGCTAATACCCTGGTCTACGTCAAACATCACGGCATCGTGTTGCGGGAACCGTCTGTCGTTGCGTTGGATCGCAATTCGAGAGAAGTGATCGCGATCGGGGTTGAGGCCAAGCGAATGCTTGGGCGTACTCCGGAATCAATCGTAGCGGTGCGGCCGCTCAAAAACGGCGTGATAGCGGACTTTGACGTGACGCAGCGGATGATTAAATATTTCATCCAAAAAGTCCACGGCCGGAGGGGCTTGCTTCATCCGCGAATTGTGATCGGAATACCGTCAGGAATAACGGAAGTAGAGCGGCGGGCTGTTCAAGAGTCCGCAGAGATTGCCGGAGCACGCGAAGTTTTTCTGATTGAAGAGCCTATGGCGGCGGCTATTGGAGCCGACTTGCCGGTTTCGGAACCGCAAGCTAATATGATTGTAGACATTGGCGGAGGCACAACGGAG
>JBFIEP010000012.1:0-16235 GCA_041603335.1 Elusimicrobiota bacterium
AGTTCCTGTTCGGCGGCGTAGAGGTCCGTGTTTTCTCTATAAAGGAGGAGTCCATTGGTTGTGTGGGCCCGGGCCCGTTTTCTGCGCACGCCCGGCTCTAAAATACGAACGAGCCGGAAGTCGAAGCTGGCGCGTGGTTTTAGTTTGTCGCGATAGGTGATGAATACACAGTGTCCGTAGGGAGAGTACCGGATGGTGCGCATGCGAAACCTTGACTCCGGCCAGGTAACGCGGTCTCCCGTAGAGAATGAGACTGTCGTGTGGAGTACCGCATAAAGGCCGGGATGTTCGGCGACCGGTGCATCCCGCAATTTTTCTATGAAGCCTTTGATGTCATAGCCTTCCTTAACGAGCGACGCGGAAGCGGCCATTGCCTGGTGTTTGTCCCAGAATTTCGAACGGGAATTTGTGTAGGTCCAGTCATGATCTTCCTTGTCGGCATCGGGATCAACCGAGACGGTTCCAATTTTCCACTTCTCGGGGTCCCCGGTCATGGCTTCACCGAGGGGTCCATAACTGTAATATTCGATGGCAACCGAACACGCGTCGTTCCAGCCAAGAAATTTCAGTTCGTCCGTTCCATAAGCCTTCTTGATGACGCGCCCGCTTAGGTCCGCGCGTTTTGCAGCGAGTGCGGGAGACGCCAATAGGAGAAGAGGGAGAAGCAGCCTCATAAGAGGAGTATAGCCGGGGAGCCGGAAAAGGGCTACTTGGTTTCTGTCTTTTCTAATTCTTCTGCAGTGAGGGGGCGAGGGGCGTCAACGAACTTATCGGCCTCGACGGCGAGGCGCAGCGGTTTAAGCGTCGTGGGGCGACGCGTCGTTTTTAGAATCACGGTCGGACCCGCGAATAATGCCGCGAGTAAAAAAACGATCCAAATAATGGTGCCGCCCCGTCTCATGGTTTCAGGATAACAATGCTTCCTGATAGCGTGGATGGGACAATAGGGCGATTTGTCGTTGAATTTAGGCCTAGGCCGTCCTGGGACGCCGGACAGGGGGGGGGAGGGTCCGATGGCCCGCTAATTTGAATTAAATTCCTTAGGCTTTTCGGTCTAGGCGAGATCGATGGAATGCCAACGGTCTTGATAAAGTGAAACGAGCTTATCGCGCAGGGGCTTTATCTCGGGGCTTTTGAGATCGGGATCTTCGCCGAGAATGACTTGGGCGTCTTCACGTGCGGCGGCCAGGAGGTCTCCGTCGCGGGCGAGGTCGGCCGCTTTGAGCCCAAGCTCTCCGTGCTGAGCCATGCCGAGCATTTCGCCGGGTCCCCGGATTTTCAAGTCTTCTTCGCCGATCCGGAAGCCATCGGAGCTTTCGCATAGGATTGAAATGCGTTGTTTCGCGATGGGCGATTTCGGGCTCCCCACCAGACAGCAGGTCGACGCCTCAGCACCTCGCCCGATACGTCCCCGCAGCTGGTGCAGTGACGCGAGTCCAAAGCGTTCCGCGTTTTGGATCACCATGACCGTCGCATTGGGAACGTCCACGCCCACTTCCACCACCTGGGTTGCGACCAGGACGTCGCATTCCCCGGAGGAAAAGGAATCCATAACGGCAATTTTTTTTCTCCCCGTGAGTTTCCCGTGGACCAATCCGACGCGGAGATCCTTAAAGACTGTCTTTGCAAGGCGGTCGTATTCCGCCTGGGCGGCTTTGAGATCAAGCCGCGCCGATTCTTCGATGATGGGATAAACGATATAGGCTTGACGTCCTTTCGCGACCTCCGTCTTTACGATTTCAAATGCGGCCTGTTCCGAAATATTGTTCGTCGTGGCGGGGATGCGGCCGGGCGGCATTTCGTCCAGCGTGGACGCATCGAGGTCGCCGTAAAGAGCGAGGCTCAAGGTGCGCGGGATGGGTGTTGCGGTCATCAGCAGCAGGTCCAGGGGAGGCCCTTTTTGCCGCAGGGTTGTCCTTTGGCGGACTCCGAACCGATGCTGCTCGTCGACAACCGCAAGGCGCAGATTTTTAAAAACAACGGCGTCTTCGAGAAGGGCGTGTGTTCCCAAAAGAACATCGATTTGACCCTCCTTCGCTAATGCCAGAAGACGTTCCCGCTTTTTCTTCGGAACGCTTGAAGTTAGCAGTTCAACGCGTACCGGCAGGTCGCCCAGGAATTTTTGGAATGTCGAAAAGTGCTGTTCGGCGAGGATTTCTGTCGGGGCCATAAAAGCGCCTTGATAACCGTTTTCAACCGCGAGAAGAAGTGCCGCAATAGCAACGACGGTTTTCCCCGAGCCGACGTCCCCTTGGAGTAAGCGGGTCATGGGGTAGGGCATTTGCATGTCCCCGAAGATTTCGTTCACAATCCGCTTTTGCGCCCGGGTCAATTCAAACCCCAGTTGTGCGCGAAACGGGGTTAGAAGCGATCTCTTGATTTCATAACTAAAACCCTTAACCACTTCGCGCGTTTGGCGGTGCTTGAGCGTCCAGGCAAATTCGAGCAGCAGCAGTTCTTCGTAGGCGAGGCGCCGGCGGCAGGCTTCCAACTCGTCTTTTGAGCGCGGGCGATGAATCCCGCGGACCGCTTGCGGGAAGGTGAGGAGTTCGCGCCGGCGCATAATGCGCTCGGGAAGTTCTTCGCGCAGCTCCTCAAATGCCAAATCGACCGCCGTTGCGGCCATCTCGCGCAAGAGACGTTCCGGCAGTCCCTCCGTTGTCGGGTAAATCGGAACCAGCTTCCCGACATGGAGCGGGGTGCGGGGGTCCGAGGCCGGGTATTGTTCTTGGACTGAAATCTTCCGGATCTTCAGGAGGCCCGGTTCTCCCCTTCCGATAACCCAAAGGTCGGTTCCCGGCGCAACTTCGTTCTTTAGAGTTTGAAAGACATCATAACTCCGACTGGGACGTTTGAACCAAACGGCGTCTACGGCCCCGTGCTCGGGAACTTCGAGTTTTGCGATGAACAGGACCAAATGCGTTCCGGCCCGTTGGGAGAGAGTCCGCGTGACCCTGCCCTTGAGAACCAGCGGCGCATCGGTGGGGACCCGGCCGGGGGGAGTCTCCTGCCTGTCTTCCCATGCGCGGGGCAGGTAATCGATGAGATCTCCAAGCGTGAGGATTCCCAAGCGTTCGAGCAGTCGAGCACGTTTGGGCCCGACGCCTTTTAGGAACTGGACGGGCCGTTGGAGAATCTTGGAACCAACCGTGTTCATGGCTCTATGATATCATCCTACGAATGCCTTCCTCTTCCTTGGATAGGATAACGAATGCCGCCGCGTGGCTGTGTTTGGCAATAGCGGCTGCGGTCTTTTTGCTGCCGATTGCCAATCCGGATATGTGGTGGCATTTTAGCGCAGCTCGTTTCATCATCGATAACGGGGCGTTCCCGCGGGAGGAATGGCTTTCCCATACGATGGCCGGCGTCCCTTGGGCCGATTTCGAGTGGGGCGTACAGATGCTTTGGTACGGGTTATTTCGCATTGGGGGACTCACGTCATTATGGATGCTGAAGGCCGGACTTTTTTTTAGCATCGCGGGCGTATTGTGGTCTACGCTCGGCCGTTACGGCGCGGGGTTTGCGGCGCGGGCACTGGGAGTCTTTGCGTGGGCGCTTGGAACAACCATCGGAAACGATGTCCGGCCCGAGAATTTTTCATTACTGTTTTTCGCCTTGTTATGGCTTTTGTTGGAAAACAGGCGGCTCTCGCCCTCTCATGATCGAAGGGTGATACCGGGATTGGCTGCGGCCTTCGCGATTTGGGCCAATATGCACGCCGGATTCGCCTACGGCTTGGTGCTGCTCTTTATCTACGCCGCAGGTGAATACGGGCGCAGACAGGATAAAACCCTCGGCCTCGCGTGCGCCGCGGCGGCGGTCTCGGTTCTCATCAATCCCTATGGAGCGGCCGTCTACTTAGTGACCCTTCAGCATGCCGCTGAAGGGGAGACGCTGCAGGCGTTTATTCGTGAGTGGGGGGAGGCAACGCTGCTTGCTCCCTCGTTAATTCCATTTTGGATGACGCTCATTGCCGCGTATGCCGCGCTTTTGCGCGGGCAGCTGAGGCGCCTAAACGCCCCGGTCGAACATATCGCGGTGTTATTAATTTTTAGTGTTTCCGCCGTTTCCCATGTGAGAACGGGAGTTTATTTCCTGACCGTTGCCATTCCAATTCTTGCCGCCGCCCTCATGCGAATTCCGGCGAGCCGTAATTTCATTCCGGTCCTTGCCTTGTTGGGAAGCGGTTTCTTTTTCGCCATCCTCGCCCCGGCATTTAAAGGGAAAACTTTTTTTCGGCCGCACTATATCCCGGACAGGGCGACCGCCTTTTTGGAAAAAGAGAAAGGCGTCCTTGCGGGCAAGCCCTTATTCAATCCTTGGCACTGGGGAGGGTATCTGGGCTATCACCTGTATCCGGATTACCGGATCTTCACCGACGGGCGATATCCGTTTCATTCCATGCTTCCCGCAATTAACGAGGCGAAGCAGGCTCCCGGCCGCTATCATGCCTTTCTCGTGGGCAAGGGGGTGGAAATCGCGATGGTCCAGCGTGTCAGCCAATACGTTCAAACCCCCGTGATGCTTAAAGACGGGACCCGGGAAATGCTGATGCGTCCGTTTTATCTGCACTTTCTTTCCCGAAAGCATTGGGGGCTGGTGCATTGGGATCCCCGGGCCTTGGTGTTTGTCAGGCGGGACTCGGTGCCCCAAGAGTGGCTGCGCGAACGGGAATACCGCTATTTCCGGCCGGATGATTTATCGGCGGCATTGCTGCTATTGCGCGACGGCATGATCACGCTGTCTGATATCGAGGCGGAGGTTGAGCGCTACCGGTCGGCGCCCATTCCCGAGGATGAGCGCGCGCAGGTGTCGGCATGGCTTAAGCTCCTGCGCGAGGAAAAAACGTGATTCGCAAGAGGGGACGTTCTCTCATTGGTTGGGCTTGGATCGCGTCCCTCCCGGTGTTTCTTATGCCGGTCGGGGATCCCGATATGTGGTGGCATTTTTCGGCGGCCCGGGAATTTTTGCGGACCGCCTCCTGGCCGCGGAGCGAAATGCTTTCGTACACGATTTCAGCAGCTCCCTGGGTCGACTTCGAGTGGTTGGGGCAGCTCGCATTTTACGGATCCTATGCGCTGGGCGGTGTCGCGGGCGTTTGGGTATTAAAGGCACTCCTGCTCGCGGCGGCCGCGTTTGGAATCCAATTTTTGCTGGGGCGCATCGGAATCGGGACGCATTACCGGGCTCTTGGAATGGCGTTATGGGTGGCGGCGGCGGTTCCCCGTGCTGATGCCAGAATTGAACTTTTTTCCATCGTCGCCTTTGTTTGGCTTGTTTGCGCCCTAGAAATTAGGCGGCGCCGGCGCAGCCGCGGGGGTTCCCATCTCCGCCTGGCTTGTTTTGCGGCGTTGGCCGCGGCCCTGTGGGCAAATACCCATGCGGGATTTGTTTACGGGTTTGCGGTGCTTGGAGCCTATGCCGCCGATGCATCGCTTGATCGCCGCGGAAATGATTTGTGGTGGGCGGTTGCCGGAGCCCTGATTGGAACCTTGTTTAACCCGTATGGAATAGGGCTCCATGAACTATTGTGGCGCCATACGATGGAGGCCGCCGGCCTGCAGGGAATAATTTTCGAATGGGCTCCGCTTGATCCGACCCGTCCGGGGCATTGGCCCACTTGGTTTTTTATTTTTGCATCCGGCGCGGGTTTGGCCGCTGTGTGGCGCAGCCGCCGCCGGGTTCCGCCCCTGGTTGCGGTTCTTCTGGGGGTCTTTGGGATGGCGGCCCTGCGCCATGCCCGGGTCGGAATATTCTTTGCAACGCTTGCGATCACATTTCTTCCCGCCTTGGCCTTGAAGGCGCGGCGGCTGCCGCATGTGACCCGTCGAACCTTCAGCCTCATCGCCGTTTTTCTGGGGCTCATCGGGCTCTACGGTGTTTGGGTCGGTTCTCCCGTTCGGGTGCTGCGGGCTGTTCATCACCGGACTTTTTGGCCTGTCCGCGCGGCTGAATTCTTAGAGAGTAAGCCGGAGTTGTTGGATTTGCGTTTATACAACGAGTGGGGTTGGGGCGGATACCTCGGCTACCGTTTCGATCGCCGTGTCCCGATATTTCAAGACGGCCGGTATTTATTTCATTCCCTGCTGCTTGAAGCGAAGGAATCGATACGTTCCCCGGAGGATTGGAACCGGTTTCTTGATAAATACGGCGTTGAAGCGGCCTTGATGGAAAACATTCCTTTGAAAATCTCGTCAACGCGTGAGTATCCCGACGGGTCGAGACGCGTGTTTAAACGGCCCTTCTATTTATCATTCATGCCGCGCGAAAAGTGGGCATTGGTCTATTGGGACAGCAAGGCGCTTCTGTTTGTCCGGCGGGAGGCGTTGGCATTGAAGAAGATGTCCGGGTTGGAATACCGGATTGCGCGTCCGGGAGATGATGAGGCTTTGTCCGATGCGCTGTCTAGGGGCGAGATCGATACGGAACTGTTGGTGGTCGAACGCGCGCGGCACGCCCGGGTTATGGACCTTCCTCGACCGGAGCTTCCGTAGCCTGCGTATCGTAGTAATCCTTGTCTTTAAACATCTTTCGAAAGGGCAGCCGCGCGATATCCCAAGAGGCCCGCACCGCGCCCCACTCACTCAAATTGTTTTCAAAGAGGTTCACCAGGCACGTGTCGTTTTTATCCAGCACCCACACCACGTGGAGAAACGGCTCGAAGCGGAAAACCCAGGCGTCGGGGTAGACCGACCCCGGGTCGGTGACCGGAATAAACCCGATGCGCTTGAACTGACGATTCAGCTGTGAGAGCGAGAGGGGCCGTCCTGTCGCGCTGACGTAGAGGGGGCAGTCCCAAAGTGCCGTGCGCGATTGTGACGTCGCATCGCGTTCGGGACTGGAAAGAATACTTGAGGCGGTATGGCGCAGCCACGCCGCCACGCGCGCCTCCCGGCGCAGAGACTCTATTTCATCCCGCTTTTGCTCGCTGGCTAACGGGGAGCGTCCCAAGAGGCGCAGCCACGCCGGGATCTTTTTTGTTCCGAGCCCGTGAATGGAAAGATAGCCGCGCAAATCTCTGGCCGCGCGTTCGGTCTGTTCGGCGGCGGCCTTTTGCACGAGGTCGTCGCAGTGAGCCCGGGCGGTCGCGACGGCGGCGTCGAAGACCGGATTAGTAATAATTCCCGAATAGGTCGCATTCGTGGAAAAATCCGATGCCTCCAGGTGCGCGTCGACGGCGACGGGAAAGTCGTGTTCGACGGTATCGACCCGGATTCCGTTTTTGTAGAGATAAAGCCGCGAGGGGTAGTTCTCCGAGCCGAAGGAAAAGAGGCCGTCCTTTAACGGAGCGGCGACCAGAAACCCGCGGACCGAACCCGCTGTGAATTCATGGACCGGAACTTTTTCGGAGTCGGGGAGTCGGTTGACGGGTGCTCCGTCAATCGAAAGCGGGATTGGGAGCATGGCACAGCCTTCCTGCAGTACGGGAATCGCTCGCGGACCGCCGATCCAATTTTTCCCCCACTGGAGATTGATCCGGGTTTTGGATTCATTGCTCTTTTTTCGGGTCACGCCGAATTTCTCGACGGATTCTAAAGCAAGATGGATCCGGTTCTCCGCCGGTCCGGATTCAACCGTTAGGGTTGTGGGCGTTGTTCGCAGGGCGCCGAGAATGCCTAACGCGAGATGGCGGTCTGCTTCCGAGCGGTCGCCTTCTTCCGCGAATAAGGCCTCAAAGGGCGCGTTGAGCCGCTGGTGGGAAAAGAGTTTCCCGTCAAAGCGGATAATAAAACCGGAGTCTTCGGATGCGACTTCAATTGAGGACGCGCCGGCAGCTACCGCGCAGCGGGCGAATGCGAGGATAAACAGTGCGGGATCCGAGAATTGGAACTCCTTGAGTTTTTCAAGCGCCCGGGCTCGGTCGACGCGAAAGGATCCCGACTCAACCAGTTCGGCATCGTCATCCATGTGTGAAACAGAGTAACAGGTGTATTAAAGATGCGCTAGGAGCGCTTGGGGGCTAAAAATCCGTCTTTTTGGGAAGGGGGTGGGCCTTTAGCCACTTCGTATGAAGATTCGCCGACGCCACATCCCCTCGAGCGGTAAGAAGTTCCACTAGGTTCTGGTGCGCAGAATACTCCATAGCACGCCCCGCATTGCCGCTGCCCATGAAATATTTCGCGGCCAACCGGTATTGCTTGATCGCCGCATCGTTGTCTTTGCGTTTCTTGTAGATGAGGGCGAGTGCCATATGATGAACGGGTTCCTTGGTGTTAATCTCAGAGACGCGTTTTAACAGAATTTCCGCTTCGTCCAGCTTGCCCTCCCGTAATAGCGCAAAACCCAGATTGGCGATGCTAACCCCCGGTCCGAAAGGGAGTACACTCCCGTTGTGAACCGTGAACAATGCCGCTGGTGCGGCGAGGCACGCGAGCTGCAGGCTTCGCCATTGGCGGCTTTTAATCTGCCGGTGAACCCACTCAAGAAACGCCGCCGCGAAAATCATGAACATCGGGATCATCGTCAAGCGATAGCGTGCGAAGACGAAGAATACGCATACCGAGAAGAGCGTTCCGAAACAGAAAATCAAAAGGAGCCACGATTTCGGATCCCTCCTGCGTTCATAGAGGCAAATAAAAATGCCCATGAGTCCCAGAGGTCCGAGAACACTGAAATTCAATAACGGCACTCGAAGCGGGAGGGAATATTTTCGCACCTCCGAAAAGTCCAATACATCGGGAACTTCGGCGGCGTTGAGGGCCAGGATTAATTTTTTCCCGATAAGGGAGGCAAAACGTCCCGGATTGTTGCGTATAAAGTGCGAGCCTTCGGCAAACCAAAACCGTGAAATTTCACCCGGCGTCATGTGGGCCTTCCCCGTCTTTTCCTTTGCGAGGCGGGCTCCATCAATCTCCTCGAAATCCGCGCCGCCTCTGCCGAAGGAAAGGGGGCGATAGACCCCGGTGGCAATCGGGTTGTTGCCGAGATAGAAGTTCATTCCACCCATAGAAGTGGACAGAATGAACTCCCGGCCCACGACGTAGTTGCGAATCGTAACAGGGAAAATGACAGAGCAGACTCCCACGACAAGCAGTGCTGCGGCGAGCCACCGTTTTTTTGCGGTAAATACGCACGCAACCCAGAGCGCCAAAGGGGGCATGAGGAGGTAAACGTTGCCCCGAACGAGAGCGCTGAGTCCCAGTGCGATTCCTGCGGGATAGATCCATTTTGGTTCTGCGCGGTTCTGGGCCTCTAGGAGCAAAAGAATCGACGTGTAAATGAGAAAAATTCCGAGTGTTGGCTTTAGTAAGAAGCCTTCATAAAAGATGATCAGTCCATAGCCCGCCATCATAACTCCGGCGAGAAGTCCGATGCGTTTTCCAAATACTCGCTGGCCGATCATGGCTAAAAGAACGCAGTTTCCGGCTCCCAGGATATGTTGAAGAAACTTAACGACGTCCGGTGCATGTCCGGCGATTTTGTAGATCAGGGCGACGAGATAGGGATAAAGCGGGGACATATAAAAAACGCCGGGAACAATCGTGTCTCCGTTTGCGATGCTCAAGGCCCATTTATCGAAGTAGAGAGCGTCGCCTAGAATAACTTGAAGGTAGGGGTTTCCGGATTTCCCGAAAAAATAACAAAGCCGAAGTGCCAACGCAGCGATGAATACCCCGCCAAGCGCACGCTCCCATGGGATCGGAATTGAATCCGGGTCTAAGGGTTTAGACGAAGATTTTTTCCGACGGCGGGTTTTACCCATAAGTTTAAAGATGCGCTAGGAGCGCTTGGGGGCGGTCGAGGAGTTCGGTCGCTCCGGCTTGGACGAGTTCATACCGGTCCCGAAATCCCCACAGCGCTCCGACGGGCTTCATTCCCGCCGCAAGAGCGGTTTCCATATCGGTGCCCGTATCTCCCAAATAAAGGAAGTCCTTGGCGGGGATGCCGAGCAGCGAGGCCGCTTCCAGGGCTCCGGAGGGGTCGGGTTTTAGGGGAAACCCTTGGCGCGCACCGAGAACGACCGGGACACTCCAGGGTTTTAGAAATCGCGCGACGGCCCGCTCCGTTAACGCCTGCGGCTTGTTCGAAAGAATTCCAAACGGCACCGTTAATCCATCGAGCATTTCTTTAACGCCCGGATAGAGCTTTGTTTCCTTATCGGAACGCTTGTGGTATTCTTCGCGCATAGATATCAGTAAAGCGTTTGAAAACTTGCCGTCAGGGACCGCTTTTTCGACGAGAGAACGGACGCCTTGTCCGACCATTTGTTTATAAGCATCGATCGGGTGTTGGGGAAGGGACGCCTTTTCGAGTACGGCATTCATGGCCCCGCCGATATCGGCAAGCGTGTCGAGGAGTGTTCCGTCCAGGTCGAAAAGGACGGCTTTAGGCATTTTCGGCGGGTTTTTCCTCAGCGGGCTGTTGCGCAGCGGGTTCTTCTTTGGCGGGCGCTTCGGCGGCAGCCTTCTCATCGTCTTCCCGTTTTTGGGCATCGGAACGTTTATTGTCTTTTCCGTGCCGTGCCGATTGCCGGTCTTCGATGATCTTCAGTGTTCGCGCTTTGAACTCAGGGTTTTGATCAAGGCATTCCCGAAAGGCGGATTGGGGAATAACGAAAACCAGGGTGTCATCGGAGGCGCTTTTAATTTGGGCTCCGGCCATCTTAAATTCAATGATGGACGTCTCCCCAAAAACATCTCCGGGGCCAAGATCGGCGACTTTTTCAAATGGCTGCCCTTTCTTCGGCCGGATCATAACTGAGACCTTTCCCTGCGCCACGATATGAAGCCCTTCCACGCTTGTTCCGACGAAGATAATGGTGGAGCCTTTTTTATAGGGTTCCTGCTCGGCTTTGGTTGCCAAAAAAGCGGCTTGTTCCTCAGGGATACCCTCAAGGAAGGGAACCTTGGTTTGCAAAAAGTCGGTAATTGTCATAGATGCACCTATTTAGGCGACAATGCCTTTTTCTCTGAGATAGTGTCTAATTTTTGAGCGCGCGCGTGCTGTTTTTACGATTTCCAGCCAGCCTTTCTTCGGAACGGATTTTTTCTTGGTCAAGATTTCGCAGATATCGCCCGATTTAAGCTCGTAGTCAAGTTTGACCATTTTGTTGTTCACGCGGGCGCCGACGCACATCATGCCGATTTCGGTGTGCACGGCGTAGGCGAAGTCCAACGGCGTCGCTCCAGCGGGAAGGGGTTTAACGTCTCCGGCAGGCGTGAAGATAAAAACCTGGTGCAGTTCCAGATCCGTTTTCAGGCTTTCGATAAATTCTCTTGGGCTTTTCAGATCCTGCAGCCACTCAATCCACTGGCGCAGCCAATTAAGCTTTTCTTCAAGGTGTTCGTCCCGCCCGGCCTCCTTGCCGTTGATTTTATAGCGCCAGTGGGCCGCGATGCCGTATTCGGCGGTCCGGTGCATTTCTTCGGTTCTTATTTGGATCTCAATGATATCCCCGTCGGAGGTGATCACGGTTGTGTGGAGGCTCTGGTAGAGGTTCACCTTCGGTACTGAGATGTAATCGGTGAAGGAACCGGATACAGGCTTGAACTCGGAGTGAACGACGCCTAAAAGCGCGTAGCAGTTAGCGATAGTGGGGGTGATGATGCGTACGCCCATGCCGTCGTGAATTTCTTCGAAACTTTTCTCCTGGCGGAGCATCTTTTGATAGATCGACCAGAGGGTTTTCGCGCGGCCTAAAATCCGGTACTCAATATTGGTGGGCTTTAGTTTCTCTTCCAGCGCCGCTTTGAAGCTGGTGATGGCCTTTTCCCGGCTCTGGGTGATTTTGGTGACCTTCTCATCGAGTTCCGCGTACTCTTTAGGATGAAGGTACTGGAATGCCAGATCCTCCAGTTCGCTTTTGAGTTGGAACATCCCCAGGCGCTGGGCGAGGGGGGCATACAGGGAAATCGTTTCGTATGCCTTGCGCTCCTGCTTTTCGCGGGAAAGGTAATTGAGCGTCTTCATGTTGTGAAGGCGGTCAGCGAGCTTGATGAGGATCACGCGGATATCCTGCGCGGTCGCAAGCATCATCTTGCGCCAGTTCTCCGCTTGGGCTTCATCGCGGGATGTAAATTTCAGTGTATCGAGCTTGGTGACGCCTTGTACAAGATTGGCGATTTCAGCCCCGAACTCCTTTTCAAGTTCCTCTAGAGTTACGGGGGTATCCTCGATAACGTCGTGAAGAAGTCCGGCGCAGACAGTCGGAAGGTCTAGTTTGAATTCAATCAGGGTTTCGGCAACGGCTACGCAATGTGTGAAGTAGTGCTCTCCGGAGGCGCGTTCCTGGTTTTTGTGGGCCGCCATTGAGTAATCGAATGCCAATTCAAATAAGGTTTCATCGGTGTTCGGTGCGTAGACCTTGAGGGCGTCCAGCAGTTTTTGGGCGATGGGATTCATGCGGCCGTCTCCGCTTCCGGAGGGTGTGTGCTTTGAAGGGCGTACAGTTTCTTGTAAAGCCCGTTTTTTTCAATGAGTTCCAGGTGAGTACCGCTTTCTATAATGCGGCCTTCGCCGAATACAATGATCCGGTCCGCGTTTCGAATGGTGGAGAGGCGGTGGGCGATAACAATCGAGGTTCGTCCCTTCATAACGCTTTCGATGGCGCGCTGAACCTCCTTTTCGCTTTTTGAGTCGAGATTGCTGGTTGCTTCATCGAGAATAAGAATTTCCGGGTCGCGCAAAACGGCGCGGGCGATTGCGAGCCGTTGGCGTTGTCCCCCGGATAGGCGAAGGCCGCGGTCTCCGAGGGGGGTGTCATACCCTTGGGGAAGTTGTCGGATAAAGTCATCGGCGTTGGAGATTTTTGCCGAACTAACAATAGCTTCGTTTGGAGTTTCTTCCCTGCCGATTGCGATATTGCCCCGAACGGTTTCATTAAAGAGCATCGTTTCCTGGGTAACAAGTCCGATGCGGTCTCTTACCGTTCGAATATCAAGATCCTTAAGGTCGTCGCTATCGAGCATGACGCGGCCGCTTTCGGGATCATAGAGCCGAAGCAGGATTTGAACGAGAGTGCTTTTCCCCGATCCCGAGGGGCCGACGATCGCCACGGTTTCTCCCCGGCGTACTTCAAATGAAACATTATCCAGAGCCGGCGTTTCACGCGTGGGGTATTGGAAAGAGACATCCTTGAGCGTGATGGCGGTATTAAGGCCGGTGAATTTCCGGGCGCCGGGCCGGTCCAGGACATTCGGCTTTTCCTCAAGAAGCTGGAAGATCCGGTCGCTGGAAGCCAGGCCGCGTTGGAGTTCGGAATTCAGTTTCCCGAGATTTTTTATCGGGGCGTAGGCGGAGAAAAAGGCGGTTAGAAAGGCGCCGAAGGCGCCGGCGTCCATGCGCCCCAGCAAAATTTCACGCCCCCCGAAGAAGACGAGTGAGGCCATGATGAGCGAACCAAGGAACTCCATCAAAGGGCCGGAGAGGGCCGTTGCCCGGAGGTAGCGCATCATTTGAATGAAAAAATCTTCATTTTCCCGTTGAAACTTTTTAGTGGCGCCCTCTTCATAGTTAAGGGCTTTCACCAGCATCATCCCGTGCAGGCTTTCCTGGAAACGATGGTAAATGTTGCCCATGATGGCCTGGCTTTTTGAGCTCGCGTCGCGCATTTTTCGTCCAAGGGGGATGATGACCAAGGATGCGACGGGGATGATGCCCAGCGCAACAAGGGCGAAGTGCCAATTGAGAAAAAAGAGCGCGGTCATTAAGACAATGATTGTTAGGAGGTCCCGGATCAGGTAAAGCGGGACGAATTGGAGCATTGATTGCACGATCGTTAAATCGTTTGTGGCGCGCGCTAGAATTTCACCGGCTTTTTGTCCGCTGTGGAATTCCAGAGAAAGCCGGTGGAGGTGGCGGAACAGGTCCTCGCGCATTTGCTGGGTTATGCGCTGTCCGAGCCAGCTCATAAGATAGTTTTGGATGTATGCCGCCATCGATTTTATTGCAATCAGAAGCGGGACGCTGATGGTAATCAGCCATAGCGTGCGGTAGTTTAAGGATTGATCAAGAAGCGGTCCTGCAAACTTGGACACGGCAATATCGAGCTGGGATCCGGTAAGGTCCTTCCCTTCGAAAATCCCGTTAACGACGAATTTTATCAGCAGTACCGTTGCGCCGTTTGAGAGGGCCACAATTACCATCGCGATGGCCGCCTGATAAAAACGCAGCCGGTATGGCTTTACGTAGGGAAGGAATTTCTGGATCAATTCCATTAGCGAACCTCCGCCAATGTCTTGTTTCCGTTGGGAAGTTCCGCGAGCAAGACCTTGGCCGCCCGGTCGATTGCGCCCGGGCCGCCGAGAATATCCCGGAGGTCGGCAAGGTCGCGCCGCAGCTTCTTGTGGCGTCGGGGGTCTCCAAGGATATCCAAGGCTGCGCCTGCGACAGAGTTTTCGGTAGCCTCATGCTGAATAAGTTCTGGGACAAGAGTGCGTTCCGCAAGAATGTTTGCCATTGCGATGTGCTTAACCTTGATAAGAGCGCGTGCCAGAAAGTAGGTCGGCCAGGATAGTTTGTAGACCACAACCATCGGAAGTCCCAGCAGCGCGTTCTCGAGGGTGGCCGTGCCCGAGGAGGTTAAAACGAGATCTTGTTTTGCGCGTTCGGAGTAATCTGTTTCCCGGATGAGTTTTGCGCGCCGTCCTTGCGGTGAGCGCCAGCGGCGAACGAGGGGCTGGTAGGCGTCGTCATTTTGCTGTGGGGCGGCGAATACGGAGAGCTCCAAGCTGGGGTAATCCTTAGCGATGCGGGAGGCGGCTTTTAGTAAAAGGGGGAGATGCCGGCGCAGTTCCGAACCGCGTGAGCCGGGAAGGAGTCCGAGTTTCAACATGCGTCCCATGGGGCGTTCGATATCAGGATTCGGCAGGCTGTCAAGGAGGGGATGGCCGATCCAGGTGACCGGGACGTCGTGTTCCTGATAGAGCGCCTCTTCGAAGGGGAAAATAACGAGCATTCGCTTAACTAGGCGCTTGAGGGTTTTTATTCGGCTGGGGCGCGAGGCCCAAACCTGCGGACTGATTAAATAGATTGCAGGCACGCCGAGTGCGTCCGCCGCTCCGAGAACCCGGCGATTGAACCCATAAAAATCGACAGGAATGACGAGGTCTATTTTCTCCTCGCGCATAATGGTTTTTAATTTTTTAAGAAGGGAAAAGAAGGTCGGCAGCCTCCGTGCCGGCTCAATAAAACCTGTCATCGCAATCGATGCCAGGTCATGAATGAAGCGGTCGCCGCGGTTCTTATCAAGCGCGGCGCGTATCAGCTTTCCCCCCACGGCGAATACGCGGAGATTCGAATGCTTGCGGCGCATCGATTCGATCAGCATTGAGCCGTAAAGATCCCCGGAGGGATCTCCCGCAACAATGAGAATAGTTGCCGCTTCGCTCAAGCTTCCTTCTCCGCATTAAGCGTCTTGGATACCGTTTCTGCCGCCTTGCGAATCGCACCGCCGATTTTCGGAAGGAAGGAGGTTGATCCGCCATGGTGGCGGACTTCGTATTTTTCCAACTCTTCGGTAATCTGGAGAGCGAGTTTCAATGCCTCCATGCCGTGTTCCCCGGACGGCCAGGGCTTGCGATTGTGCCGGATGCATTCCACGAAATGGTTGATTTCAATGTCGAGCGGTCCTTCCCGGGTTAATCGCGGTGTTACGCGCTCTACGTCTTTTAGAAGATTTTTAATCTCCGGCCCTTTCTTCCGGTAGATATCAAGAGAGGCATTCAGGTAGTCCAGGGAGATGTATGAAGACTCTTGGAATATTCTGATTTTACGGCATCGCTTGAGGGATATTCGGCTCGCGGTTAAATCGGCAACGCAGCCGTTTTCAAACCGCATGCGCACATTGGCAATGTCTTCATGTTTTGAAACCAGGCTGGCTCCAAGGGCTTCTATGCTGAGAATTTTGGAGTCTACGAGAGTTAGGAGAATATCGAGATCGTGAATCATTAGGTCCAGCACGACGCCAATGCCGGACATGCGGGGGTCGTAGGGGCCAAGCCGTTCGACGGTAAGGAAGCGGGGTTCGCTTATATGTTCGATTGCTGCGAGGACGGCGGGATTAAAGCGTTCGATGTGGCCGACCTGGAGCTGAACCCCCTTTTCTTCGGAGAGCGCTAAGAGTTCGCGTGCTTGGTCAACGCTGGACGCGATGGGCTTTTCAATCAGTGTGTGGACGCCTGCGTTAAGAGAGTCCATTCCAACGGCATGATGGTATTCTGTCGGGACTGCGATAACAACGGCGTCGACTTTCGGGAGTAGTTCGGCGTAGTCGTTGTAGGCCATTGCTCCGCAGC
>JBFIEP010000013.1:0-16138 GCA_041603335.1 Elusimicrobiota bacterium
ACTTGGCATTAGCCGTGGTGAGGCCGCCGAGTTTATTAAGAAATACAAAGAGCGGTATCCGGGCATCACCGAGTGGATGGAGGAAACACTAAAATCCGCGCGTGCGGATCAATCTGTTGAAACCATGCTCGGCCGTGTGCGCCCGCTGCCCGATATTGCCGCTAAAAATTTCCAGGTCCGCGCGTTCAATGAGCGTGTGGCGATCAATACTCCGATTCAAGGGACTTCCGCTGATATCATAAAGGCGGCAATGTTGAAGATTTACGCCGAAGAACCCGACGCGCCTCTGGTCCTGCAGGTGCACGACGAACTTGTGTTTGAGGTGCCGAAGAAAGAAGTTAGGGATTATGCGGTTTGGGTTAAGGAACAGATGGAAACGGCCGTGCTGCTCGATGTTCCTCTGGTCGTTGATGTGAAGGCTGGAACCGATTGGAACACGATGGAGGAAATTCTGTGAGTCGCGAATTCGGGCATGGCCCTTTGAATTTCGGAATGATGTCGCCGACGATCAAGGCGCTCATCGTTATCAACATCGCCGTGTTTGTATTGTCGATGGTTGTGGGCGGTCAGTTTATCTCGATGTTTGGGTTGGTCCCCGCGAAGGTCGTTCACGAACGCTTGATTTGGCAGCCCATTACCTATCTATTTCTTCATGCGAATCTCTTTCACATCCTGTTTAATTTAATCGCACTGTGGATGTTCGGAATGCCGGTGGAGTCCCAATGGGGACCGCGCCAATTCGTCAAGTACTACTTTATCTGCGGTATTGGCGCTGGTTTGGTCAATGTTGTCTTAACCCCTGATTCGTTATCTCCCATTATCGGGGCGTCGGGTGCAATTTACGGCTTGCTGGTCGCTTTCGCAATGCTGTACCCCGATGCCGTTGTTTATCTCTACTTTTTCTTTCCCATTAAAGCGAAGCACATGGCGATTCTGTTCGGGCTCGTCGAATTTCTTGCGGGAACCTCATCGAGCAGCCCAACAGTGGCCCGCTTTGCCCATCTTGCCGGCATGGTGATAGGCTTTGTTTATATTAAGTGGTGGTTCTCGATCAAGGTCCATACGGTGGCCTTTATCAAATCGTATTTGAAGCCGTCGAAGCCTAATGATGAAGTCGAGAGTGAGCCGCGTCGGCGGGTTTTAGACCCTGTCCCGGCAGTGAAAACTGTTTCCGATGAGGCCGTAGAAGTAGACCGAATCCTCGATAAAATTCTTGAGAAGGGTGAAGCATCGTTGACCGACATCGAGCGGGAAGTTCTCCGCCGTCAGGCAAAACGCCCGCCCGAGGGACACGCGTGAAGAGTTTGACAGTGGGCCTTACCGGCGGAATTGGCAGCGGGAAAAGCGCTGCATTGGATGCTTTTAAAAAATCGGGAGCTTCGGTCGTGTCTGCAGACGCGGTGGTTCACGATCTTTCCAAGCCGGGAAAGCCGGCCTATCGCGCAATTGTTCGGGCATTCGGCAAGGGTGTCCTGGTCGCCGACGGAGCCCTGGATCGCGCCTCTCTCGGGGAAAAAGTGTTTAGAAGTGCGGCGATGCGCCGAAAGCTGGAGGGTATCGTTCATCCGATTGTCCGAAGGGAAATGAAGAGGCGTATAAAGATCTCGCGCGGGCCCGTTGTTGTAGTTGATGTGCCCTTGTTGTTTGAAAACGGCCTTGAGGCCGAATACGATGTAACGATTTCAGTTTCCGCGCCTCGCGCTCTACGGTTAAAGAGGGTGATGCGGCGGGACGGAATGTCTAAAGCGGCGGTGGAGCGGCGCATGCGCGCCCAGCTTCCCGCGAAAGAAAAAGAAAAACGTGCCGATGTTGTTTTGAGCAACGCAGGGTCGCTTACTTCCTTGCGGCGTTCCGTTGCCGAGTATCAGCGCGCGTTTGATTTGATTGGACGTAGTTTGAGGAGGAGTCCCCGATGACCCAGACCACCCGCGCCAAGCAGGAAAACGGCAAAGAAAAAGAAAAAAAAGAAAAGCCTGCGAAGGTTGAGGATAAGAAGAACGGAGCGAAGGTTCCGGCGGGAAAACAGGCAGCTGAAAAGCCTGCCGCAGAAAAGGCGGTAGAGGAAAAACCTCCGACCGAATCGGGTTCTACCAAACAGCTGAATATCGCACAGTTGGCGCGAAAGAAGATTTCCGAACTTCTTGATATTGCGGAAGAAATGAAGCTGGATAGTCTGGCGGGGCTGCGTAAGCAGGAAATTATCGTCAAGCTGCTTGAGGGCCAGGCAAAGCGCAACGGGGCTATATTTGACGAGGGTGTCTTGGAGGTCCTGCCTGATGGTTTCGGATTTCTCCGTTCATCAAGCTATAACTACCTTCCGGGGCCGGATGATATTTATGTCTCCCCCTCGCAGATTAAAAAGTTTGGACTTCGTAAGGGAGATACCATCGCGGGCAACGTCCGGCCGCCTAAGGAAGGAGAGCGGTTTTTCGCCCTGCTTCAGGTCGTAACCGTTAATGGAGAACCGGTCCATTCCCGAAAACCCCGGACCGTGTTTGAGAATCTCACCCCGCTGCATCCGGAAGAGGCGTTTAAGTTAGAGACGACCCAGTCGGAATTGACGACTCGAACGATGGACCTTATTTCCCCAATCGGAAAAGGCCAGCGTGCGCTGATCGTCGCGTCTCCGAAGACCGGTAAAACGGTCATTATGCAGAAGATCGCGAATGCCTTGACGACAAATCATCCTGATATTGTGCTCATCGTTCTTCTGATCGATGAGCGGCCTGAAGAAGTAACGGATATGCAGCGTTCGGTTCGAGGCGAGGTGCTTGCCTCAACGTTTGATGAGCCCGCAGATCGTCACGTGCAGGTTGCCGAGATGGTTATTGAGAAGGCCAAGCGTCATGTTGAACTCGGCAAGGACGTTGTTATTCTGCTGGACTCGATTACCCGTTTGGCGCGCGCTTATAACACGATCGCTCCGTCATCCGGGCGCGTGTTATCCGGCGGACTTGAAGCAACGTCTCTGCAGCGCCCGAAGCGTTTCTTGGGTGCGGCCCGTAATATCGAAGAGGGTGGAAGTCTGACGATTGTCGCTACGGCTTTGGTTGAAACCGGCAGCCGCATGGATGAGGTTATTTTTGAAGAGTTCAAGGGTACGGGCAACTCAGAAGTTGTTTTGGACCGCAAGTTGGCTGATCGCCGCCTGTTCCCGGCATTCGATATCAATCGTTCCGGAACCCGAAAAGAAGAGCTGCTGTTGGATGAAGACACCCTCAATAAGGTGTGGATTCTCCGAAAGGTTCTTGCTCCGCTCTCAGCAGTGGATGCTATGCAGCTGCTCTACGATAAGCTGATGGCTACAAAATCCAACAAGGATTTCATGAAGTCCATGGAGCTTTCGAGCATGGGGTAGTTCGGGGGTCTGTCCCCAACTTGTTTAACTTGTTAGGAAGAGAGATCCTTAAAAAATAAGGGTTTATTGCCTCCAATAAGTTAAACAAGTTGGGGACAGACCCCAAATTTGTCGCTTTAATTGCTATAATAACCTTCTAATCTTAGACAAACTTAGGAAACACCGATGAAAGTTAATACGCACCCAAATTACTACGTAACCCAGGTCATTTGCGCCTGTGGCGAAACCTTTGAAACGCGCTCCACGAAAAAGGAGATTAGGCTCGAGATTTGCTCGGCCTGTCATCCCTTCTTCACCGGTAAGCAGCGTCTCGTTGATACCGCCGGCCGCGTCGAACGCTTCCAAAAGCGCTTCCAGAAGACCGAGGGGCAGACCGTTAAGCGCAAGCCCAAGACCAAGGTCAAAAAACTCCAGTCTCTTGCAACGACGCGCAAGCGTCCGAAGACCCTGAGCACCGAGATTAAGGCCGGGGATAAGAAGGACGCGAAAGACAAGAAAACGCCAAAGAAGTAGCGCGTTTTTTTTAGAGACCTCGGTGCGATAACGCCCGAGGTCTTTTTGCGTCCGGATGGTAATTATGAGTCAGTATCAAAACCTTATCGACGAATTCGCGAATATCGAATCGAAGCTTTCTGCGGGGCCCACTCCCGACGAACTTAAAACTTTGTCGCGAAGGCATTCGGAGCTTACCCCTGTGATGGGATTGGTTAAGGAGCACGAAACGTACCTATCCCATCTTGAGCAGGCAGAGCAGGTAATGGGGGGAAGTGACGCGGAAATGAAGGAGCTTGCCTCGCTCGAACGGGACGAGCTTCGGGAAAAAATTGCCGCGCTTGAAAATAAACTTAAGCGTATGCTGCTGCCGAAAGATCCGGATGCGGATAAGGATGTATATCTAGAACTTCGAGCAGGTGCGGGAGGGGAAGAAGCGGCGCTGTTTGCCGTTGAACTCATGCGCGCCTATGAGCGTTTCGCGGAAGCCAAGGGTTGGAAGGTCGAGACCGTGGAGTTTTCACGGACAGGACTTAAGGGAGCGAAGCAAGCGGTTCTCCATATCGTCGGGAAGGGGGCCTTTTCATGGCTCAAATTCGAAGGAGGCGTCCATCGTGTTCAGCGCGTTCCGCAAACCGAGTCTTCCGGCCGCATCCATACCTCAACGATAACGGTTGCGGTCATGGCGGAGGCGGAGGAAACCGAGGTTGAAATTGATCCCGGTGATCTCCGCATTGATACCTATCGGGCAGGCGGAGCGGGCGGCCAAAACGTAAATAAGGTTGAAACCGCAGTGCGCATTACCCATGAGCCCAGTGGTGTCGTCGTCGCATGCCAGGAAGAGCGTTCGCAGCTTCACAATAAAATCCGGGCGATGTCCCTTTTGCGGTCGAAGCTTGCGATGGCTCAAAGAGAAAAAGAGATTCGGGAACATGCCGATGCACGCAAACAGCAGGTGGGTTCGGGTGACCGCGCCGAGAAAATCCGCACTTATAATTTTCCGCAAAACCGTCTAACCGATCACCGTCTCGAACAGTCCTGGCATAACTTGCCGTTAGTTATGGAAGGGGAGTTTTCGACGGTGTTTGAAGCCTTGCGCACGGAAGAGGAGAACCGCATTATCGGAGTGACGCAGTCATGAGCGTGACGCAGTCGTGAAAGTAAAAAACGTCACGATCATTGAATGGCTCGATAAGGCCGATGACTATCTCGGAAGACGCGGAGTCCCCGAGACCCGCGCCAATGCCGAGTTTCTGCTGTCGGAGGTCCTGGGCGTTGGCAGATCTCAGACCGTTCTCTCGGGTGATCGAGAGCTTTCCTGGAAGCAGGGAAGTCACTTTTGGGAACTCGTGAAAGCGCGCGGGAAGCGATTGCCGCTCGCCTATGTGATTGGAACTCAGCCGTTTTGCGGTCTCGATATAAAGGTGATGCCGTCGGTACTTGTCCCGCGGCCCGAAACCGAGGGTCTCGTCGAGGAAGCGGTGAAGATCGCGGAGTCTAAATTTCCCCTGTCTGCAAACCTTCATATCGTTGATGTTGGAACCGGGTCCGGTTGTATTGCGCTCGCCCTGGCAAGTAAGCTGCCTAAGTCGATGATATACGCAACCGATCTGTCGGATGCGGCCCTAAAGCTAGCGGAGGAAAATGCCGCGAAGTTGGGTCTCAATACGCGTATCCGTTTCTTGCGAGAGGACTTGTTTAAACCGCACGCGGCAGGTTCCCCGTGGGCCGATATCGTGGTATCCAACCCGCCGTATATCCCATCCGCTGAGCTGGATAAACTTTCCCCGGAGGTTCATCAGGAACCGATCATGGCGCTCGACGGCGGTGAATCCGGTCTCGAGGCCATTAAGGCGATCGCGGCGGACGCACCGCGTGTACTTAAGCCCGGTGGATATCTGTTGATGGAGTTTATGATGGGGCAGGGGCTTGAGGTAAAGCGGCAGTTAGAACATATTGGCTTTGAGGATATTCGGCTCGAAAAGGACTTGCAGGGCGTGGAGCGGATAGTCGTAGCACGTCGTCGGTAAGATTATTGTCGCTGCCGTCGTATCCCTAAGGGGACGCGATGGTGGAAAATGATAGACTTCAAAAGGCTTTTCCTATGGACGCGTTTATCATACAAGGCGGTCGCCGCCTCAAGGGAACCGCGCAGATTAACGGCTCGAAAAATGCCGCTCTGCCGATTCTGATCGCCACACTGCTCACCGATGAGACTTGTACGATCACGAATGTCCCTGATTTGCGGGATATTAATACTACCTACCGACTCCTTGAAGAACTCGGGAAAAAGGTAACGGTATCGGGCAAGACGGTAAAGATCGAATATCGCCGTAAGCTTAAAACCAAGGCCCCTTACGAAATCGTCAAGCAGATGCGTGCATCGATTCTCGTCGCAGGACCGCTGTTAGCGCGTTTTGGAAATGTCCGTGTTTCCCTGCCGGGAGGGTGTGCCATAGGCATGCGTCCTATCGATCTTCATCTGAAGGGATTTGAGGCGATGGGAGCGGAATCCCGAACAGAGCAAGGGGATGTTGTACTCGCCACCGAAGGACTTCTTGCAAAGCGTGTTCGATTTTCATTCCCGAGTGTGGGCGCCACTGAAAACGTGATGATGGCTGCCGCTGCGGTACCGGGAACTACGATTATCGATAATGCGGCGCGTGAGCCTGAAATTGAAGACCTTCAGAATTTTCTCAATGGAATCGGCGCGAAAGTTTCGGGAGCCGGCGGGAAACGAATTAAAGTCGTTGGATCTAAAAAGCTCCACGGAACACGCCACCGGGTTGTCGCCGACCGTATCGAGACCGGTACTTATCTGTGCGCGGTGGCCGCCGCAGGCGGTGATGTTAGGCTGAAGGGTGCAGAGCCAAAACATCTTGAAGCGCTTGTTTCAGCGATGAAGAAAGCGGGTGCGAAAATTTCAAAAATTCCCGGCGGAATGAGAATTGTTTCCAGCGGGCGCCCGAAACCGGTTTCAATCCTTACCAAGCCCCACCCGGGCTTCCCGACAGATGTACAGGCTCCATGGATGGCCTATATGGCGCTGTGTACGGGCAAGGCCCGTGTGCGTGAGGCCATTTTCGAAAATCGATTCATGCATGCTGCGGAGCTTATTCGCATGGGTGCATCGATCGTTGTTGATGGAAATACCGCGACGATCCGGGGAGTCCCGGACCTTTCAGGTGCAGAAATTATGGCATCCGATATCCGTGCCGGTGCGGGTTTGATCGTCGCCGCCCTCGCCGCGCAAGGGTCAACGAAGATTGGACGCGTCTATCATATCGACCGCGGTTATGAACGGATCGAGAACGTGCTGCGCCGTCTCGGCGCAAAAATCCTGCGCGTCAAAGAATGACTTACAACGAAGTGCTGAAGTTGTTGGATCAGCGCCAAGAGACAAAGTGGAAGCTTGGTCTATCACGCATCGAGGGGCTGCTCGCCGCCTTGAATAATCCCCAGGATTTGACCCCAACGGTGCACGTTGCGGGAACCAATGGAAAAGGAAGTTTTTGTTCCATCGTCGCGTCGATTCTATCTTCTGCGGGACTGCGGGTCGGCCTTTTTTCCTCGCCCCATTTGGTTTCTCCCCGTGAAAGGATTCGCGTGAATGGGGAGCCTATCTCAGAAGCGGATTTTGCCCGTGCCCTTGGGGATGCGTATGAGGCTGAACCGGAAGAGGCAACCTACTTCGAATTAGTAACCGCGGCGGCTTTTCTTCACTTTAGGCGTGTTGGTGCCGATATTGCGGTGATTGAAGTGGGATTGGGCGGACGCCTTGATGCGACAAATGCGATGAAGAAGCCGCTTTTGAGTGTTATCACGTCCATTGCCCATGATCATGGAAAACATCTCGGCGATACGTTGGGTGCTATTGCCCGGGAGAAGTGTGGAATTCTAAAGGAGGGCGTCGTCTGTTTGTGCGGTGAGGACGGCTATGAACCCCTAAAGGTCATTCGTAAGCGTGCCTATGAGGCGGCTTCTCCGTTAATCGTTCACCGAGCGGGGGTGGAACCGATTGAAACTTATTGGGAAAAGGGGACCCAGCTCGTTCGATCGGAAACCGGGGAGCGAATGCTTTTCGGGATGGTGGGTGAACCGGCGCGGCGCAACCTTTCGCTCGCGATTCGCGCGATTGAAGAGCTCCGGTCTCAAGGAATTCCGATTTCATCGGAAGCCGTTGCCCAAGGAGCGGGTAATGTCCGCTGGCCTGGACGCTTCGAAGTCCGTCGGGAGGGGGAGCGGTTTCTTATTTTGGATGGTGCCCATAATCCGGCTGCGATGCGGGCGTTTTGTAATGATTGGGAACGTTCTCCGTTTTCGAATATGGAGTCGACGTTTCTCTTATCGGTTCTCGCGGATAAAGACGTCGATGCCTTGCTGCGGATCGCGGCTCCACGAATTCGCCGGGCGATTTGTTCAACGCCTCCGTCGCACCGGGCATTGCCCGCAGAGACCCTTGCGGAACGATTGCGTATGCATGGTGTTTCGGAAATTTCAGTCATTCCCGATCCGCTTCAGGCGGTGGAGGAGTGGCGCCGATCGGGGATTCGTGTCGGTGCTGCCATCGGATCCTTTTATTCGATCGGTCGGATTCTTTCGGGAGAGCAGGTTGCCGTATGACCGGATTAGGCATTGATACGGGCGGAACCTTGACAAAATTGGTCCTCATGACCCGGGAGGGAAAACTTCTTGGGCAGGCATCTTTTGATACCGACAAAGGAGACGGACCGCGCGGCTTTGTGAAGCGTCTCGGATCCGAAGTGCGAAGCCTTGAACGTAAACTTGGCAGAAAAGCGAGCGCCGCCGCAATGGCTGTCGCGGGCGATGTTGATCCTGAAGCCGGACGTATCCGGCGTTGGGCGAATATGGAGTCGCTGGAAGGATTTCCGCTGCGCGCGGCTGTGCGGCGTGAGCTGGATCGACCGGTAGAGCTGCACAATGACGCGAATATGGCGGCCTGGGGCGCTTTTGCCTTGGAGTTGGGGCGTAAGCAGAAAAATGTAGCGGTTATTACGTTGGGAACAGGTGTCGGCGGCGGTGCGGTCATCGATGGACGCCTTTTGACCGGAGCTACCGGATCGGCCCTTGAGTTTGGACACACGCGGGTCGCGAGTCCGGGAGGACGCCGTTGCAGTTGCGGCGGCGTTGGACATCTGGAGGCGTATGCCGGGAGTTACGGCATCCTGGGCCTCTATCGTTCACTCTCTAAGAAGGGTGTCAATTCACCAAAAGATGTCGCCGACGCCGCAGCGCGTGGAGAACGCGCCGCGAAGCAAACATGGTCCCGGGTGGGGGAAGCACTCTCGGTCGGGGCGGCGAATCTCGTTTATCTCCTTAATCCGGAAACGATTGTATTTACGGGGGGTGTATCCCGTGCCGGTAACTTATTGCTAGATCCTATTCGTAAGGCATTTGAGAAAGAGAGTTTCCGGGGACCGTTTGGCCGCGTGCGGCTGCGAGTTTCCCGTCGGAAAGGACTTGGAGCTTTGGGGGCTGCCGCGTATGCGCTGGACGCTGCTCGCCGCCGTTAGCTTGGCGATTGCCCGCCCGGCATATTCTGCCGAGCCCTTCGTTCTTCCTGCACCCCCGGTGTCAACGGCGTCTGTTTATTCTGCGGATTATTTTGAATATGAAGGCAGCACTTCAGGAGTCGATGGCCGAATCCTGCTGCAAGGGAGTGTAGAGCTGAAGGATAGTTCATGGACGCTCCGTGCCCAAACCCTTCGTTTGGATATGGTGAACCGGAAAGGCAGAGCTTCCGAAGGTTTCGAATTGGATGATGGTCTGACGGTCCTGCGCGGCGCGAGCGGGTCTTTCGATTTTGAAAAAAAGAGCGGCACAGTCGACGAGGTTCGCGCCGAGTACCATCCGTGGCGTATTTGGGCGGAGAGAGGCCGGCTTGATTCAGATCGGAAAGGTCATTTCAAGAGCGCTTTGTTCAGCAGTTGTAGCGGGAATCCGCCGGACTATCATTTTCGGTCATCGGGGCTGCATGTTAAGCCGGGAAAATATTTGTTAGCGACGAATGTTAGGTTTTACGTGGGACCCATCCCGGTTTTTTACAGCCCGATTTTATGGCGCTCGCTTAAGAAGAATAAACTGCTGCGCGCGCGTGTGATCCCGGGGTGGGATAATCGCAACGGCGGATTCCTTCGGACCCATACCCTTTTTAGTCCATTCGTTTGGATGCAGGGGAAATTATTTCTCGACTATTATAGCGAGAAGGGATTTGCCCAGGGGGCTGAGATCGGTTTCCGTCCCGACGAGGATCATCGTGGGGCGCTGTATTTTTATCACATCAAGGAAGACGATACGCGAGAGCGGCGTTGGACATTGCTTGGAAATACGTATTCTGCGATTAACTCGACATATTCGGTGCAGGGCCGAATCCAGGCTCAAGGCGATCCTGAGGTGAATAATAATTACATCCGGTCAAACGATTTTCGCGTCACGTCGGAACTCGTTAATGGAGGCGCGTTAACGCGCCGCACCAATAAAACGACGACGCGAATTCTGTATTCCCGATTGGATACCCAGGACGCAACGGCCAAGGCTTTCCAGCGTGAGCGGGAAAGTTTGCCCCGGTTTGAATTCCAAACAAGCCAAATGTCCTGGCGAAAAATGCCGACGCTCTTCACCGTAACCGGGTTTGCTGATAATAGTTTTGAACGGAGTCGGGACTTTCAGCAGAAATCGGCGGGGGTCGCTGTTGAAGCAACCCAAACAAAGGTCCTGATGCCCGGCGTCAGTTTCACGCCGCGCGTGAAACTGCGGCAGGAATTCGAGGATAAGCGCGAAGTTCTAAATACGTATGGGTCGACGCAAACGATCCGGGATGCGTTTATCGCGTATTATGAATTCGGCGGAAATCTCCGGTTTGATACCATCATCGGAGATTGGGATGCGGGTTATGCCTTCACGCAGCGCTCGAAACCGGATTCCTTTCAGGATGATGCAGGCTCGATGGATCACGGTGTCGAGGAGAATCTCGTCACGCTTCAAAATACGGTGCGGCCCCATCGCCGTGTTTTTATGCGTGTTTCATCAGGCTATGACTTTCGGGTGTTTCGAAACGCCCCATACGGGTTTCGAAAGCGAGTTCAGCCGTTTACGGCTGATTTAAATATCAATTTGCGGCGAAAGCTTTCTTTGTCCCTGCGCGATTCCTACGCTCTGGATGGAAATGAGTCGTTTCTGGCGCAGCTGGATTACGGTTATCGCGACGAAACCTTTTTTTCAGCAGGTGTTTCGCATACCCTGGATAGGGCCGGCGAGTATTACGCATCAACGGAAGCGGGGTGGAAGCCGGAAAAATCCAAGTGGGGAGTGCGCGGCGCATTGCGGTACCTGGTTGTAACGCCGGGGGGATTTGATACGCGCGGATTTCGCTTGTTTGAGAAGGAGGTTTCGGTTTCTCGAAAATTCCACGATTTCTTTACGAAGGTATTGGCCCGGTTCCGTCCCGGCGGAGTTGCCGAAGTTCAATTCCAAATTCAATTGCGAACAGATCGCCCCGCGATTTACCGCAAGGCCGCGAAAAAATGGGAAGAGGAGTGGTTCCCGTGGCGAGAGAAGGACGAAGAGAGGGATTAAAACGCAAACGACTTGATAAAGCGCAGGAAGCGCCCATAGCGCTTCGTGTCGAGTCCGGATTCCTTCCCGAGATCAAAATTAAATGCGGTATGAACCCCTCCGTTTTTTTCCGAGCGGCATTCAGCTCTTGCAATAAGGCTGGCTTGGCACTTCTCCCGGCAGAGGGGATCTTCGATTTCATCGCGCCACACCAGGCATTTGCCTCCGCTGACTTCGAGCAGTTCCGCCAACCCCTCTTCTCTTAACTCATCTTCTTTCTGTGTGAATTGAAATCCCCACACATGAACTGCGTGAAGAGGGTTCTTGGGTTCCGTGCGGTTCGATAGAATCCAGCCGTCGGGAACCAGTGCTTTGTTGCAGGTTTCACGAAGTTTCCATTCAGGAGGGTATGAGAAGGAAAGTGTTTTTCCGCGATGTTGATACCATCCGGTCTTGGGATCCCGCTGATTAAGGTCGGCAGCATTCGGCGCGTCTTCAACAGGAATTGTTGCGAGAGTGATTTTTACGCCATCTTCCAGTTCTGTTTCTTTATTAAGAGAGATGTTGTGTGTGGTCGGTTGCGTGTCGAAATCATTGAGATCTTTGGAGACAAGAGCGTCGATCTTGGCGCTGGTGTTATCTTTGAGAAGGTGGGGAGTAAGGGATAGCCTGAAAAAGCCCGCATCACCAACTGCAGTAGTAAGTTCCGAAGTGACACCGTCCGACGTTCTGCGCGTTACCGAGTGCTCAATGCCATCTATTGAAAAACGCGCGGTGACCGTGAGACCCCCGCCTTTGGGTGGGGCATGGCAGCTGTCGGCGGCATGCGTCGCGACGGTGCCCCATAAGCGCCATCGGTTATCGACTTCCAATAGGAGTACCTCGCGATTTTCGGGAATGCGGGACCAGTCCATCGCTTGACGATTAAAAATGAGCGCGCCGTTTTCCCGGAGTGTCCATTCGATTTGATAGGAGAGGTCGACCCGCCGGGGATTTGCTGTCTCGACTGCCATGATGTTGAAGAGGGTCGTTTCAACCCGTGCTCCGGTCGTTGCGATAAATACGGCGGTCCTGTGACTGTTGGGTTCTGCGCTGATGACAGCTTTGCGCTCCTCTAGTCCGTCATCGAGGCGAAGCGTGACGGTGTAGTCCTCTGAAGCTGCCGGCAGGGCCAGAATTGCCATTAAAAAGAAACCCGGGGCCATGCCTTAGCATGACCCCGGGTTTATGATTTCGTCAAGTGGACTTATTCGGCGTCTGCAGGTCCGGAGGTGGAGGTCCCGCCTTCTCCGCCGTCGGTCGGGTCTGTCGGGTTTTGATCCGCCGGGGGAGCCGCGGCTTCCTCTTCGGGTTGGGCGAGGATTGAATCTTCCACCGCCCGGGCTTCAACGCCTTGTAGAAGACCGTTCATGGCCTTGTTCTGGGCCTTCTTGTAGTCTTGGAAGTTGTTCTGCAGGTCATTCGCGGTCAAGGAATGCGGCTTATCAGGCGTAATCCCGAGGTTCTCGATAACCTGGCCGATCATTCGCATGGCGATGGACCATGTGTATGAGATCATCGCGATTCCGAATTGATTGGGGAATTGCGTCGGTCGAACCGCTCCGCCTGCACCGGATGTTCGCGTGCCGAAGATTTGCGCTCGTCCGGAGTCTTGGAGAATCGCCGGGAAGAAGTCCGCAGACGAGAAGTCCAATTCATTTACCAGTACCTGGATCGGTTTGGTGTATTGCTGCGTCGGATGCGGGTCGATTTCATCAACACCCATCATCGCGACTTCGTTGGTTAGGCGGCGTCCCGCGTGGAGTTCGGCAAGAATGAATTTCGCATACCCGACGATTTTCTTGAACAATTTAAGCGTTGTCGGCAGGCCCCCCATCGAGGGTCCCAGGACCTGTTGGGCAAGTGCGTCGCTTGTGATCTGACTTTCAATACCGAGGATTGGCGCCATTTGCATGGCTTCTTCTTCGCCTGTCAGCACGCGGTGCGTGGGCACCTTCATGGGCGTTTTGCTCAAGCGTGAGAGCAGCGCGTACAGGTAAAACACGCTGCCGCCAGGGTTGTTGACCTGGTCGATCACGAGAGCATCGGTTTTTTCTTCAAAGACTTCGATAATTTTCCCGAATATTTCTGCGACCATTTCCGGCTGGACGTAGTCGGAGATGCGGATATATCCGATGTGCCGTCCCTTCTCATCCTTGTAGATATAGGCCTTGATGGGGAGCTGTGCGGGAAGTTGAAAGAGAACCTCTCCTAACCGGGGAACAAAAGTTTCCTTTCCACCAACGGCGAATGGATCGGAAGCCATTGGATCATCAGCACCGCGCCGCATTAACGCTGCGGTGGGATTGAGCATGTTCGGAACAATTTTTTTAATTGCCTCAAGCGCGGGGTGTTGGATGCGCCGTTCGTCAATGATCGGGCGCGAGTTCGGATCGAAGGGGTCAAAATCCTGAAGAAGCTGACCACCGTCCCGTGCCGGGGTATCCTCGGGAATGAGTTCTCCCATGTGAAGCCACGGCAGTTCAGCGGTTTGCAAGCGTCCATCTTTTCCGGCGTACTTAATGCGTGCTGTTCCGGTTGGAACTCGATCTCCCGCTTGGCGGTTCCGGCGGGTTAATTTCATCGTCGCGAGGGTTTTGTCCGTGCGCAATGTATTGCGGCTTTTCTCGAGACGAAGTTCTTGAACGGCCTTCGCGGTTGCTTGACCGTCAAATTCAAGGATCTCATCGCCGACTTTAAACGGAACGGCAGCGGCGACTTCCGGATTGATATACGTGACAAAATAGCGCCCTTGGGCTTCCATGATGGAGAAGGGCATCATCGATTGTTCCGTTGAGTAAAACTGGATCCCAACGTGATAGTCCTTCAGGCCGCCCACGAAGTCTGCAATAACATTTTGGTATTCGCGGGTTGAGAGGACGGGGTTGCCTTGTTCTATTTTTCGCAGGGCTTGTGCTTTAAGGTCCGCGATTGCGACTCCGAAATGCTCCTGCTTCCACTCAATGGGAGCATAGTGACCCGAAAATGTTTGGGCAATGAAGTCGAGAGTTTGAATTTGGGCGCGCCGGGTAACTTCGTTGGCGCTTCTTGCATCATCGGCGGCGTTGAATCCTTTTGGGCGACTAAGCATTAACTGCCTTTTTGCCGAAGGGGCGGCGAGAACCGAACCTGAGGTTGATGCCCGTCGTGAACCCGGAGTGAGAAGAGCCATGAGCTTTCCGCCGAGGCTATGGGCTGCATTGGGTGAGGCTTCTGCGACTGGGCCCGCTGCGTTGAGAGTATTCTGCGTCTGTGCGGTCATGCGCGCAACGGTTTTGGCGGCAACAGTCCGCGCTGGAGCCTGGATTGTCTGTCCCTGGGCCTCGGCCGGAGAGAGCGCGGTAAGCGTCGGAAGAGCCGTGACGGTTTTTTGCGAAACAACTGAGGCTGTTTCTTGAACCGGAAGGGCGGTGTTTAAAATTGGAAGTCCAGCGGCGTTCATTAAGGAGGGGGCCGCTAGAGTCGGGGCGGTGAGTGAAGTGCCTTTCCCAATCGCGAGAGCGGCGTTTCCGATCACGAGTCCGGAGTTTGTGGGGAGGCTGGTGGGGGCCTTGATCGTGCGGGCTGAAGCGGCCGGGACGAGTCCAAGTGCGGCTGCAAGCGTCACTGCCAGCGTTTTTTGAAGCGGGTGTTGTCGTTCGATCATAAGGCCTCCTAATTAAGTCGTTCGCCATTGTATCGTTACTCGGCGACGAATCGGTGGGTCGAAGGTCCTATTTCCGGCCTGGGAAAAGGCCTAAAAGATTTTAAGGAAGGATTTGTTTTGCGATTTTAGAGATGTTGCGGGCATCATCGATTCCACGGTGATGCATCCCTTCAAGAGGAATCTTCAGAATTTTGAGGGCTTCTACCATCGAGCAGGAGTGGATATCCTGTTCCGCCGCAAACATCCGGCGGAGATTGACATGGGGTTCCAGCCAATCAGGGGCTTTTATCCCGTGGCGTTCGCAATCGACTTGGAATTGTTTTAAATCGTAGGCTCCCCAGGAACAAAATCGATGCGGGCCGTCTCCTGCCCAGGCGAGGAACTTACTAAAGGCCTCTGGAAACGGGGACGCCGAATCAATATCGGCCTGTGTGATGGAGGTTAGATTCGTGCAGAAATCGCTGAGAGTCGGCTTCTCTTGGGGTTTTACAAAAATAGAGAAGTCATCGATGGGTTCCTTCGTTTCCGGATTTAATCGGACGGCGCCTATTTCGATGATTTCCATGCGATCGGGGCGCGTGCCTGTTTCCCAGCAGGTAGCCTCCAGGTCGACGATAATATAGTCACTCCCGGCATGGGGGAATCTCCATAGCTTGGCGCGTTCCAGAACACCCTTGATGTAGCCGGTTTTGGATTTGGTGTATGCGGGACGGTCGTCGTGAAACCGTTCAGCGAGTTTCACTTTCATAGTTTCGTAGCGTTGGGCTTCTTCGGGGTGATCGCGCATGTAGTCCCGAAAGAGAACTTGGACTTCCCAGAAATAGCTGTCGACCTCAACCCAGTGAAGGTGGTGGGTCGGCGGCATGCCTTTTCGGAAAAAATGCCGTTCGGGGATTCCATATTCCCCAAGATACCGATAGCCGAGAGATTTCAGAGTGTCGACAATTTCATCATCGACGTTTAGTTTGGGTTGGCCCACAACCATGTCGATTGTTGGTTTTGCCGCAAGATCAACGATGGCAGTGCTC
>JBFIEP010000014.1:0-16076 GCA_041603335.1 Elusimicrobiota bacterium
ATCGTCGTGACCGACGTCGACATGCCCGGTATGGATGGGCGCTCGCTCGTGCGCTGTCTTAGAAAACAGCGGCATACAAAGCGTGTTCCGATCATCATGGTTTCGGGCGTGATGGTCGAAGAGGGCGATATGGTCGCCGGGCTCGAAGAGGGCGCCGACGACTATATTGTGAAGCCCTTCCCCATGAAGGTTCTTCTCGCGCGCATCCGCGCGGTGCTGCGCCGCTACACCGCCGCTCCCATCGAGACTCCCGGGTACGAACGGTTCGGCCTTAAGCTCAACCCGGAAACGAGGCAGGTCAGGGTTTCCGGAAAACCGGTTAAGCTGACCCGCAAGGAGTACGACCTGCTGACGCTTTTAATGCAGAAGCCGGGCCGCGTTTATTCCCACGGCAGCCTGCTTGAGACGGTTTGGGGCTACGACCTCGCCGATTACAACGATCCGCACACGGTCGCGACGCATGTGTCGAGTCTGCGCAAGAAAGTGGGGAAGGCCTTTGGAGACCGCATCGTGTGTGTTCAGAACGCGGGTTACGCTCTGGAGGAGTGATGCGGGTGCTCGCAATTGACGACAATCCGTCCATCCGCAAGATACTCACGCGTCAGTTGGAAAGAGAAGGATTTAAGGTCGAAACGGCCGTGAGCGCCGAGACCGGATTAGATGTGTTGTCGAATCGGGACTTCGACGTGGTTCTGCTCGATATCAACCTTCCCGGGATGACGGGGTTGGAGGCGATCGCGGGTATAGTCGCGCGGACAACAGCACCCGTTGTCGTGATGACCGGATTTGCCCATCCGGAGACGGAAAAAGACGCCAGGCTTCTCGGGGCCTCCGGGTTTATCGAAAAGCCGGCGGGATTTCCAACCTTAGCGGCGATGCTGCGTTCGTTAAGGATTTAGGGCCCCATTCAGCGTCCGGGCGAGTTCGTCCGGCGTGAAGGGTTTCGGAAGAAACGGCGCGTTGGATTTCGCGAGCTTCGCGTCAATCTGATCCGATCGCGTGTAGCCGGACATATAGATCACCTTTAGATCCGGACGCCGGTCGAGGAGATGTTGGGAGAGGTCCCAGCCGTTTTCGCCGGGCATTACGATATCGGTGAGTAGAAGGTCGATGCTGCCGATGTTCTTCCCAAAGAGATCGCGGGCCTCCGCCGAGTCGCTTGCCGCGAGCACGGTGTAGCCGGCTCGATCAAGCAATTGGGATAAAGGGCGGCGCACGAGCGCGTCGTCTTCAACGAGAAGCACGGTCCCTCCCGGGGTCCCGTCTGTTTTTGCCGCGATTTCTAAGCGGTCGGCTGTATGCATGATTTTTTCCTCTGTGATCGGGAGACGGATCTGAAAAGTGGAGCCCGCTCCCAATTCGGAATCGACTGTAATTTTTCCCGCAATCTTCTTGATGATGCCGATAACCGAGGCGAGGCCGAGCCCGGTGCCGATGCCCGTCGGCTTCGTCGTGAAATAGGGCTCGAAAATTCGCTCTCGGGTTTGCATATCCATGCCCTGCCCCGTATCCGAGACGCTTAGGAGGTATTCCCCCTCGCATTGCCGGGACCGCATTGTGAGCGTTCCGCCATTGGGCATCGCATCGCGCGCGTTGATCGCCAGGTTGAGAACCACCTGTTCCAGCGCACTGGGGTCGATGAGTATATTCGCGTTAGCGGCGTCTAGCTCGATTACGAGACAAACGTCTTCCCCGAGCGTCCGGCTCAGCATGCGTTCTAGATTTCCGATGATGGCGTCGGGTTCTACGATCTTAGGAGGCGAGGGCTGCGACCGGCCGAAGGAGAGCAGTTGCCGGGTGAGACCGGCGGCTCTATGAGTGGCTTTCCGGATTTCCTGTATATCTTCCCTGCATTGATCATCCTTGGGAAGGCCTTGTTCCAGGAAGCGGCAGTAGGCCTCGATGGCCGTAATGACGTTGTTGAAGTCATGGGCGACGCCGCCGGCGAGCCGTGCGACGGTTTCATGGCGCTGCGCGTGTTGAAATTTTTCTTCTGATTGGAGGGCCCGGGCGCGAATTTTCCGGCGTTCCACCGCGTTAACAATCACGCGGCCGATGAGTTCGACCCCGCTGCAGGGCTTTATTAGAAAGTCCTCGGCCCCCGCCTCGAGAACGTCACGGGTGATTTGCGCGTCATAGTAGCCCGTAATGGCGACAATCGCGACCGAGGGTGCGACGGCAGACAGCACAATGACCGCTTCGGCGTTTTTGGCGTCGGGAAGATTTAAATCAAGCAGGACGGCGTCTATCCTTTCCTTTGACAGGATCTCTTCCGCCTCTGAAAGCCGGCTCGCTGAAAAGACGAGGGGCGCGGAGTAAATGGAATAGATTTCAGTAATCCGACCCAGCTGTGCCTTCAGGATCTCGATGATCGCGGGATCATCATCGACAACGAGTATGTTAAGAGCGGGTCCCTTATCCATAATAATATAAATAGTATAAGCGCAAGACATCGTTTGTCAATAGTGAAAATAATGAAAGCAGGTTGCTAATTGCCGGGCGGCCGCTTTTGGGATTCGGGGGGCGATCCGGAAATATGAGTGGAATCTGATGGATTTCGGACCCGCACTTGAGTGAGGGGCGCTAATCTATTCTCAGCTAGAGAGGATGCCATGAATGCGCTAACTGCAGTTATTATCGACGACGATCCGGTGAACCGGCAGCTGCTCTCCCTGCGTCTGAAGCTGGGAGGCTTTGAGGTTGTCGAATCGGCTGACGGGGAAGAGGGCGTTCGGGTCGTGACGACGCTTATTCCCGATCTGGTCGTAACCGACGTAACGATGCCCAGGCTCGATGGCTGGGGCGTTTGCAAAGCGCTCAAGGGGAACGCTAAAACGGCCGGGATTCCGATTCTCATGATGACGGCGATGCGGGGTTCGGAATCTGAGCTCCGGGGTTTTGAAAGCGGTGCCGATGAGTATTTGCAAAAGCCGTGGAGCGGTCAGGATCTTGCGGCTGCCGTTGAGGGGCTACTTCCGCAATCAGCGGTCGTGGGGCCAGCCTGATGCGCGAGATCCCTGTGTTGGAGGAAGCCCTTGAGGAACTGACGATTCGTCCAGAGGTTCTCTCGATGGTGTCTTATGAGGCAGCGCAGCGCCTTTTGGCGATTCCGTTCGATGACGACGGAGATGTTTTAGCCGTAGCGATGGCAGACCCTGACGACCTCGTCGCCGTCGATACGCTTCGGGCGTTGACCTGCCGGGAAGTGCACGCGTATCGCGTGGATGCCGATTCAATTATGCGGGTGCTGCGCCGCTACCACGCAGAATTGGTGGCGCCGGGTATTCTCGCGGGGATCGGGGTTGAGATTCCTGGCGACTCGGTTGAGGATTCCCGCACCATCCAAGTGGTGAACCAATTGCTCCTGGCCGCTGTCGAGAAGGGCGCGAGTGATATGCATTTAGAACCGCAGGTTAATGGGCTTCACGTGCGACTGCGAATTGACGGCGTCCTGCACTCTTTTCATACCTTTGCCCGGGAGCATATGGGGGCGGTGATCGCTCGTCTTAAAATCCTCGCGAATATGGATGTGACCGAACGCCGCTTGCCTCAGGACGGCGGACTGCGTACGGTGATTCTCGATCGCCCGGTGGATTTGCGCATCGGGACCTTGCCCGCGCGTTACGGGGAAAAAACGGTTGTCCGCATCCTTGATAAGAGCGGCGGGGCGCTGGACCTTAAGCGCTTGGGTCTGACCCCCGGGATGCAAGGGGAAATCGAAATGCTCGTGGAAAAGCCTCAGGGAATGTTTCTCGTCACGGGACCGACAGGCAGCGGGAAAACAACAACCCTGTACGCGTTGATTAACCGCATTCGGTCCTCGATGAAAAACGTTCTCACGCTGGAGGATCCGATCGAGTACGATCTGGCAACCGAAGGAGCTGAAGGTACCGGGCTGACCCAGGTGCAGATCGATACACGGACGGGGCTGACCTTTCCGGTTGCCTTGCGCGCCGCGCTCCGTCAAGATCCCGATGTGATTATGATAGGCGAAATTCGCGACCGGGAAACCGCCGAGATCGCGATGCGGGCGTCGATGACGGGTCACCTTGTTTTTTCCACCCTGCACACCAACAGCGCACCCGAAACGATCGGCCGGCTCGGCGACATGGGAATCGAACGCTATTTAACGGCATCAACCGTTTGCGGCGTGCTTGCCCAACGACTGGTACGCACGTTGTGTCCTTATTGTTCGAAGTCCTATTCTGCGCCCGCCAGGGTAATGAAAAGTCTGTTCGGTCCCGAACATGCGGAGGGGGCCTTGCTGCGTCGTCCGGTGGGATGTGCGCGGTGCGCCCAAACCGGCTACTTGGGGCGTATCGGACTCTATGAGTTCATGAAGGTCGATGAAGAGCTTGCCGAGCGCATCCACGCGGGCGATAGCGTCGATCAATTACGGTCGACCCTGCGCTCGCGCGGAGTGCTCTCCCTTAGAGGGATGGGGCTGCATTTGGTCAAGGAAGGGCGAACTACGATCGAAGAAATCCATCGCGTTGCGGCAGAATAAGCTGCAATTGAGCGACCCCGCAACTTAATAGCGGACGACTACGGTGAGTCTAGCGTCGATGCCGCGGGGCCGGTAGCGGCCCCCGTTCATCTGCGAGCCGACCCAATCTCTATCATTAAAGAGGTTTTGGATGGAAAGCCGCAGTTCGGAATCCTGGCTGAAGAGCCTCTCCCAGACCATTCCCAGATCGAAGTAGACATTCGAGAGCTTCTTGTATTGCAGAGATCCTTGATCTAAGGCGGATTGGCCCGCGAACATTCGGACCGCGGGCGAGAGTGTGAGCCTCGAGAATAGGCGGGAGTCGAGACCTGCGTTTGCGAGCCACCTTGCAGCGCCGATGATGGTGCGGTCGGGAGCGGTGTAGGAATGATGGGTCTCAACAACTCCCGCCGTCTTTGGCTGGTGGAACAGGAAGAGTCGGGAGTCGTTGTAGGTGGCGTTTCCCCAGGCCGAATGATTCGGACTGATCTCGCCGCGGAGACCGAGTTCTACACCATGACCCTTGAAATCGCCAACGTTTGTCCAGGGCTGAAACCAGGTGATGAAGTTTTTGAGTTCCTGGTGGTAGACCGCGGCACTCCCATGGATGGGGCCCACAGCGGCGAGCTGCTGAAACTCGATGGTGGACAGAACTTCGGGGGAACGAGCGGAGACGGATTCCTCCGCCCAACTCGGGGATGTGCTCTTCTTGTCGCTGCCCCAGGTCTGCAGGGCCCCTACAGCCGAAGGGAAGCGGACTGTCCGGTTGAAGATGAACTTCGAGGTCAATTCCCTGTTCCCGGTGGGGTGGAGGATTACCGCGGCGCGGCCGCCGTAGTGCCATGAATCCGGAAGCCGGGTGTTCCGGTCCAGCCGCAAGCCGCCGACCAGACGGAGCCGATCATTAATCTCATAGGAGTCGTGGGCATAGAACCCGAGCGCGTATGAGTCTCTCTCAACGAGAGGGGCCTTCACAAAGCCTTCTGGGGCGAAGGTGAACCAGGTGTCGTAGTTGTCGTCGTAGGAGGTCTGGACTCCCGCCTGGATCATGTGTCCTCTAAGTCCCTTATACCGCAGTCCTGCCTCGCCGGCATAGACCCGCTGCGCTGCTTTAAGCGCCACAGCGGCGGTCGGGGCTGCTCCGGTGTGATTCTCGCGGATCTGGCTTTTGAGGGAAGTCTCGGCGCGCAGTACGGATGTCCAATCGTCATTGATGTCGTACTCGTTTGAGAGAAAGAGGGAGTAGATCTCGTCCCGGTAGAGCGCGTCGTTGGCTCGGCTGGCGTTGTTGATGAGCAGTTCGGGCCTTTGATCGCGATAGGCAACGGCTTGTGCTTTCCAGCTTCCATAGCGCCCCGTCACCAGCCCGAAGAAGCTGTCATCGAGCTTTCCGGTGATCTTCCTTCCGGGGAGGTTTGAACGAAACGAGGGGGTCCAGGCATCGAACCCGTCTTTGCGCTCCGCGGTGAAGGAGAAGCCGAGCGACTTCTCTCCCCAGGCTCCTCCCGCCATTACGGTTCCTGAGTACGGGAGGTCGTTGCCTGCAGAGACGGCGACCTCGACGCCGCGGAGATCCCGGGTGATTACATTCACGGTAGCCGCGAGCGTGTTCGCCGGTTGGAACAGCGAGGACGGTCCTACGACGACTTCGACGCGCTCCACGTTATCGAGATTGATCGGACCGTTTAGGTAGTCCGGTTCCATGACGCCGTTGATATTCTGACCATTAAGGAGGAGACTTATCTTTTCGTTGTCGTTTGGATTCAGTCCGCGGACACCGGCCACATACTGCAGGTCCCGGTGAAAGACCGTGAAGCCGGGAATGGTCTGGAGCAGTTCCCGCAGGCTGCGGTAGCCTCTAGCGGCGATCAAATTCTTTGTGAAGATGTAGACGTTTCCGGGAGCTTCGGAGACTTCTTCTTCTACCCTGGAAACGGTGGTCTGCATTGCCGCCGCCTCTTCCTGGAAGAAATCGAAAGCCCCATCGTCTCCAGCGAAGGCGCAGGCCGGCGGCAGGAGGAAAGCGCATAGCGCAAGACGAGATCTTGCGGCGAGAGGTCGAGGTAGTTGAGGCCAATCCAGAAGTTTCATAATCTTCATTATTTATATTTATAAATTTAACGCCTGTCCAGGGCTTTTGTTCGAATAATAGAGATTTGAGAGAATTATGATATCGGCTTGATGTGAACCAGATATCCCCACGCTACGCTTCTAAAGAGTTGCAGCCATGGGCGAGATAGCAGAGGAAATTAAAAGGACTTTCCGCCATCGATACGAGATGGTATTCAGCCTCGTCCTCGTGATGCTGGCGTTTCTTTGCCGCGACAATCTCAATCTCGTTTATCCGGAAATCCTCTACCTTTTCCTTCTCTTTCTTACTCTGAATTTCCTCGTCGTTATTTCCATCCGTCTGTGGTCGCTCCATGAATGGATCGTCGCCGGGGTTATACTCGCCAATTGCGGGACCATCACCGCGATACTGGAATATTCGGGAGGCGCGGATTCGAATTTATGGGTCCTTTACCTGCTTCCCATTAATACCGCCTGTCTGCTGCTGGACCGTCGGCAGGTTCTGTTGATTACGGCCGGAGCGGTGGGGATGAATTCGGTTTTTCTCCTGTTTCAGGAGCAGGGGGGGGCGGCCGTTTTGTTTCTCGCCGCGCTTAAAAACGGATTGCTCATATTCGCGAGCGCAACGACGGTGCATCTCGTGAACCGCGAGAGGCGGCGGACCGCCGAATTGTCAAAAGAACGCGACCGGCTGCATGAGTTGGAAGCCCAAGCCGTGGAGAGGGAACGGAGCATCGAGGGGTCGCGCGCGCTCATTGAGTTGGGACTTGTGAGTTCGGGAGTGGCGCACGATTTGCGCGGGCCGCTTACCGCGATTCTTGGAACCTGCGAGTTCAATTTGGACTCCAAGGGAATCGAGGGGGACTTGCGGGCCGATTTTGAACGAATTCAACGATGCGCCGAACTTTGCCGCAGCATCGCGGGCACCGTTTTGGGAGTTGCAGGCAGGCGGCAGGTGCCGGAGAGTCTAGTCGATGTCCGGGCAATTCTGCGCGACGTGGTTTCGTTATACGCCGAATCTCTGCACAAGAACGGCGTGCGCTGCAGGATTAAAAACAAAGCGGTTGGGCAATCCATCGTGAAGGTTCAGCCGTTCCAGCTGCAGCGCGTATTTTTAAACATCGTGGCAAATGCCGTCCAAGCGATGCCTGGAGGCGGTACGTTAATTCTGTCGGTTAATGATTTGACCATGCGCAACGGGGAAAAATGGGTGGAGATATCGTTTCAGGATTCCGGTCCAGGCATCCCGAAGGATATTGTGAAGTCGCTCTTTGCGCCGTTTGCGACCACCAAGCCGGCCGGGAAGGGGACCGGCTTGGGACTTCATATTTGCCGCAAAATCGTGGCCGGGTGCGGAGGATCGCTGCGGGTTGAAAACGGGCGCGCAGGAGGCGCGCGGTTTACCGTACGGCTTCCGGAGGCGGACCGCACACAAGAGCGCGGTCCTCTAAACGGAAAGATATCGGAAGGGGTGTTATGAAACGAAAAGCGCGCATTCTCATTGTTGATGACGAGCCGGACATCCGACGCGCTCTAAAGCGCGTCTTAAAATCGAATTTCGAAGTCCTTACGGCATCCGACGGCGTTGAGGGGCTGGACATCGCCCATAAGGAAATTATCGACCTTATGATTGTCGATGCCGTCATGCCCCGTCTTGATGGTTTCGCAGTCGTGAGCCGCATGCGTGAGGAAGCAATGACCCGCGATATCCCAATTCTTATGCTGACCGGCTTGGCGGATAAAAACAACCAAATCGAAGGATACGATTCGGGTGCCGACATGTACATGACAAAGCCGTTCGACTTCGATGAATTATGGCTTCGAGCGAGGCGTCTTATGGAGCTTGGGAAGCGGCCTTACGTTGAGGCGAGTCTTTGTAAGTTTTGGACAGCGGTATGACCGCTCGCGAAGAAAAGGCGGGCGGCACAATCCTCATCGCCGATGATGAGGATCAGATGAGGAAGATTTTGCGGCGCGAGTTCTCGAGGGACTATAAGGTTCTTTCGGCGAAAGACGGGCTGCGCGCGATCAATATCGTCAAGCGCGACCTGCCGACATTGGTGCTTCTCGACTTCGACATGCCCCGCCTGAACGGGTATGAAGTTTTAAAGCAGCTGCGCAAAGATGCGGCCACGCGGATGATTCCAGTTATCTTTGTAACATCGGAGAATACGGATTCTGTCAAGGTCGAAATCCTAAACGCGGGGGCCGATGACTACCTCACGAAGCCCTTTTCTCTCAATGAGCTGGCGGCGCGCGTGGCAGGCGTGCTGCGTAGAAACCGCCGTGCGCTTCAATCGAACCCGCTAACGCTTCTTCCCGGCAGTCCGGCCATCGAGGTCGAGGTTAACCGCAGGATCGCGTCGCTGGAGCCGTTCGCCTGCCTCTACGCCGACATCGATCATTTCAAGGCGTTCAACGACGTTTATGGATATTCTAAAGGCGACCAAGTCATTCGGGCCGCAGGGGAATCGCTGCGCGCCGCCTCGGCCGAGTACGGCTTGCCTGATGATTTCCTGGGACACATCGGCGGGGACGACTTCATTCTGGTCACCCGGCCGTCCGTTGTGCGAAACATAGCCGCGTCGGTCGCGGCTCATTGCGACGAGTCCTTTCCGAATTTTTATCTGCCCGCGCATCGAAGTTCCGGATTCGTCGTAACGCGTTCCCGGGAGGGGAGTGTCTCCAAAATCCCGTTGATAACGATGACGCTCGCGGCAGCCACTACCGAGAACCGTCCGATTGAGCACTACGCGGAAGTCGTAGAAACCCTAGGCGACATCAAGCGGTACTTGAAAGGACGCGACTTCGATGGGACGAGCGCGTTTCTGATCGATCGCCGTAAGGATTGAACGATCTTTAGCGATTATCGCAGCACCCGGCCGGCGTAGTAAAAGTCAACAATAATTCTTTTTCCCTCTTGCCTAACCTTGTAGTTGACGGGTTTGGCAAGAAAGATCATTACGCGCGTGCCGTCCTTTACGGGGGAGACGCTCATGTTTCGAATTAACTTTCCCTTTCCGGGTATTGCGCGGTGCTTGAGTCCGCTGCGCGTCGCGGGAAGATTAACAACCACCGCGCCGAATTTCGGATTGAACGAAACATGTCCCTGCACCGGCATGTTCGTGTTGAGCGTCACGCGAAAGTGCTGTCTGCGGATCGACTGCAGGGTCGGTTTCGCAGGGGAAGCCTTTACGGGAACAAGCGCCGGACGGGGTGCGGGAACGGTCTTGGGAGAAGGTGCCGTCACGGCTCGCGGCGGAGTAGGAATAATCGGCCGCAAGACCGGTACGGCGGGCACGAAAGATGCCTGAATAGGAGTTGGGGAGGTCGACGGGGTCTGATTCTCGATGGCGAAGGTCAAAAGTGCTCCCAGTGCGAATCCCAGCAGCGCCGCCGACGCATGACGCCACCGCGGATCGCGAGGCATGTTTGCTCCTTGTTCCAACCTGTTGAGCCGCGTATGGAGGGTTTCAATGGCTTGGTTTACTTGAAGGCCCCTGCGTATCACCAGTTGAGTTAAATTCTCGATTTTAGGATCCAGGGGCATGACCGCCTGTTGGGGATGCGGCGATATCTCCGCGTTGTGTCTGAGGGCGTTGCTTAACCGCTCCTTGAGTTCGTTTTCATCGAACGGCTTGGGAATGCAGTCGTTGCTCATTAAGGGGATGCCGTCGATTCTGTTTGCAAATGAAATATCCCCGCTTACCAGGATGACGCAGAGATTGGCGGTCGCAGGATTGTGACGCAGCTCTCTCAATACGTCCAGGCCGTTTTTGTCCGGCATGTTGACGTCCAGAAGCATAACGTCGGGTAATTCGGATTTGACGGCGGCGAGAGCCTCGCGTCCGCTGTAGGCGCTGCGTAATTTATAAGGGGTGTCTTTCAGCATCCGCTTAAGCACCGTGTGCAGGCCTCGATCGTCGTCGGCTATTAGAAGTTTAGGGAGCATGGTTCCTCCTCGCTCAATCCTAAAGATGGCAGGGAAATATCATGCGGCCTTCCGCAAATATTCAAAATCCGTTCAGTTTTTTTGGGAGCATCCCCGGGCTGCCTCTGGCCTAGACGCAGGCTTTCCCGGGGAAGGAACTCCCCTGTTTCACCTACCGGAAACTAGTGGAAGGGATATTCACCATCGGGGCGGAAGCTTCGGTGGCAATCGTTGCAGGAATTGCGCAGGATTTCGATCTTTGCAGGAGAATCAGAAGATTTTCGTTCAACAGCCTCAGCCGCTTTGCGTGCTGAGGCGCGTGCGTTGTTTAAAAAGAATGTGAATTGTCTGCGTTCTTCCTTTGAGCCTTCCGGAGGAAAATGACCAACCTCTGAAAGGTGCTCAACGAGTACGCGTAAGTGGACCGCGGCAGCCGCCGGCTCCGTTTTAAGAGTCTCGTCAATCGCATAGAGGCGTTGAAGAGCTCCCCCCATAATCGGTTGAAGGGAGGTGTAGGCAGCTGCGGCTGGCATGGGGGGAATTTTCGCGGGCTCATGCGTACTTGTGAGAGCTTTGAGAAAAGCGATGAGATCGTTTATTTCAGAAGGTTCTAGATTAAGGGGGGTAATATCAGGGGACAAATTCTCCGATTTTTCTCCTCCTCGATTGTAAAGTTCAACGATACCGCGTAGGTCCGGGATATTTCCCGCATGGCCATAAGGCGCTGTTAGTGCTGCGTCGCGCAGTCCTGGAGTCTTAAAGGCGTTGCGCATCGATGGAAGAGGGAGTACCGCGTAACGGCCGGGATCCCGGGTCCCCTCGGCGGGCGTGCCGACATTGTGAAACCCGTTATCGGTGAAGTCAGGTCCGCGATGACATTTTACGCACCGTGCTTTTCCGGCGAAGAGGATTAGGCCGCGCTGCTGATCGTCTCGCATTTCCTTTCGTTTGGTGACATGCAGATCGAAGGGGCTGTTTCTCGGGGAACGAACGGAGGCCGTAAACGCGGATAATGATTTGGCGAGAGTCTCGCGTGTGATCCCCGGGGCGCCAAATACTTTGAAAAAATCGTGAACATATCCCGGAAAACTATTTAGTTTATAGACGAGTTCTTCTATGTTCTGGCCCATCTCATTGATATTCTCGATCGGACCCAGAACTTGTTCCTCCAGACTTCTTGAGCGGCCGTCCCAAAAAAAGACGGGTTGTGAACCGGTATTTAATATCGAGGGAGTGTTGCGCTTAAGCATCCCTCCCATGCGGGAAGGGGTTTTCTCGCGGCCGTCTGCCCAGCCGAGCCCGGGATGGTGGCAGGTCGCACAGCTCATAGTATTGTCGGAGGATAGTCTTGGATCGAAAAAAAGCTTGCGTCCAAGATCGATCCAATCAGCATGCCGTTCCCCCGCTTGGGGAGCCGCATAGAGATCTTCGCCGCCGAGAATTTCGTTGATTGCCGATTGAACTGCCGTTGAATCCGGCTTTTGGACCCCACTGGGACCGGCGTGCGCTAATGCAGCAAAAAGGACGACCCGTGCTGCCGTGAGAATCATGGTTTCCCTTTGGGTGGAGGGGGCGGCTCGGCCCGGAAATTGATGCGAACGTCTTCCCCGGGAGGGATGTCTATGGTGCGGGATGAAACACCGCTTTTCGGAGACCAGGCGGATATACGGTTTTCCCCCGCAGGGACTTCAAGATGGAATCGGCCATTGGCATCGGTCTTAGTGAACGCGGCGTTTTCTCGAACGAAAATGCGTGCGTGCATGGCAGGATGGATCGCGCAGAAGATATCAATCACGCCGGGAGAATTGAATGTCTTTTCAGCGGACGTTCCCTCGCCGAACATGCCAAGATCGAATTCGTCTATGGGGGAGAGAGAATAAATATTGTGAAAGAAGGGATCTAAATTGGGGAAGGTGACGGTGCTTCCAACGGGGACGGCGAGGAACTCCGGTTGAAATTTCATGTTGAGCTGCTTGATCGAGGCTCTCATTGTTTCAGTTGATGCTGCGGGTTCGTTCAGGTAGACAATGGCGTCGGCGCTCGGTTGGCCGTTTGACTCAAGGATAACGCCGTGAACCGATCCGGTTGATGGTACCGCCGCCGTGCTAAAAGCAGGCTGCATCAATAAAATCAAGAGTGGCAGGAATGTCACGAGTTGTCCTTTAGATATTGGCGAAGAGCGGTATTTGTCTCCTCAAGGAGGGCAAGAACTTTTGGGTAGAGTTTTAGAGCCTCGTCGAGATCGGAGTCGAGAGCTGCAGATTCTAATTTTTCGCATCCCTCTCCGAGAGCAAGCGCGCCGATCATCTGGGAAGAGCCTTTGATCGCGTGTGATGCTTCACGAAGGAATTTGCAGTCCTTCTCCTTTGCCGCGACGGCCAGAGCGGACGCTCGCGATGGAGAGGAATCTAAAAATTCATTTATCACTTCCGCTACGACGTCGTCATCGTCACCCTCTGACAGCTCTTTAAGCCCTTTTAGAACCTCTTCATCAAGGAGCACTGCCCTGGAATCGGTGGGAACGTCCGATTTTGTGTCAGGGGGAACGGGAGGGCTTTGGGGAACGTCGGAAATCCAGCGTTCAAGGATCGATTCAAGATCATTTTTCCGGATGGGTTTAGAAATGTAGTCGTCCATTCCGGCTGCTAATGCCTTTTCCCGATCTCCTTTGAGGGCGTTTGCCGTGACCGCGATGATGGGGACTCGGGATTGTCCTTTCTCACGGCTTCTAATTTCGCGGGCTGCTCCATATCCATCAAGTTCGGGCATCTGGCAATCCATGAGGATGACCGAGTATCCCCCGTCCGCCCAGGCGTCGACCGCTATTTGACCATTGTCAACGATTGTGGGAGTAAACCCTAATTTAGATAGCATGCGGCGAATAACTGTTTGGTTGACCGTGTTGTCTTCTGCGACAAGAATGCGCTCTGTGCGTCGCGCCGAGGTTTTCGTGATCGTGGTTTGAGATTCCTTTTTCTCTTCCGCGAGAAAAAGTTCTGCGATAACGTCAAAGAATGTTGATTGGCGGAGCGGTTTGAATAGGAACCGTTCTATTTTAAGTTTGTGTCTCTTTACCTCTTCGCGTAGATCCTGCCCTGCCGAAGAAACGATAACGATTTTGAGATCTTTTAGAGATTCGTCTTTGGCGATCTCCTTGGCCACGGTAATTCCATCCATCTCAGGCATCTGTAGATCGAGGAATAATACATCGAAGGGGTGTTCTTCTTTGAGTGCTAAGCGTAATTTCTCTAATCCAACTGGACCGGACTCCGCGGCGTCGCCAGCCATGCGTGCATTTGCGAAATATTGGAGCATTAGTTTTCGATTGATTTCGTTATCGTCGATTACGATTCCGCGCAGTCCTTCTACAGAATCAAACCCCTTTGGCGTGCTTTCGAGCACGCCGGCGTCCCCGATGTTCAACGGTATTTCAAACCAAAAGGTGCTTCCTTTGCCCAGGACGCTATCAACTCCGATTTCGCCGTCCATGCAGGCGATGATGTGTTTGGAAATCGAAAGTCCTAATCCCGTGCCTCCGAACTTACGCGTAGTAGAGTCGTCGGCCTGAATGAACGGCTGGAATAATTTTTTACGGGACTCCTCGTTCATCCCGATGCCGGTATCGCGAATCTCGCAGCGAATGAGTTTACGGTGCTCGGTGTCGGTTCCTTTGGCGGAAACATGGACGCTGACGGTTCCATCGGTCGTGAATTTTATCGCGTTGCCTACTAGATTGGTGAGGACCTGGCGAAGTCTCCCCGGGTCGGCGATGAGTGCCGGAGGGACCTCATCATCGATGATCGCTCCGAGTTCGACCTTTTTGTTGCCCGCCTGCGGTGAGAGAATTTGAAGAACGTCGTCGATAGACGAGCGAAGATCGAAGGGGATGTCTTCAAGCACGAGTTTCCCCGATTCCATTTTTGAAAAATCGAGAATGTCGTTAATGATCGCGAGAAGCGCCTCGCCGGAATTCCGGATGACGTCAACATACTCGCCTTGTTCATCGTCGAGAGCAGTGCCTTCAAGGAGTTGAGTCATCCCGATGACCCCGTTCATGGGTGTTCGAATCTCATGGCTCATGTTGGCGAGAAACGCCGCCTTTGCTTTTGCGGCTTCTAAAGCGATGTCGCGGGTTTTTTCAAGTTCTATCTCCGTCTCTTTCATCTCGGTGATGTCAAAGCGGATCGCGATGTAGCGCTCAGGCTTGCCGTCTTTCCCAGGAAACGGCGTGATCGTCGTGTCTACCCAGTAAATTTTCCCCGATTTGTTTTTATTGCAGACCTCGCCGTGCCATATTTCCCCGGATGAAATGGTCCTCCACAATTCCTTCATGAAGGATTTTGGGTGATGGCCCGAGTTTACGATGCGGTGGTCTTGGCCCAGGAGTTCTTCGGGTGAGTAGCCCGAAACTTCACAAAATTTCTCGTTGACGTAAGTGATTTTCCCTTTGGCATCGGTAACGGCAACAATGGCGCTCTGATCGCGCGCGAATTGATGGCGGTCGATTTCTGCCTGGCGTTCCGAGAGGGACAGGCTCATTGAGTTAAAGGATTTTGCGAGCTCGGCGACTTCGTCTTCTCCAACAATATCGAGTTGAGTGTTTAGATCTCCGTAGGCCATTCGCTTAGCCGCTTCGCTCAACTTTAGGAGCGGGGTGACGAGTTCTTGGGAGTTTCTGCGGGCCAGAAACAGTGCTATGACAATCATCGCGGCGATTAAAAGGGATAGTGCGAAAATCGCGATATTCCGGATGGCGCGAGCTTTAACGGCAGCATTCAAAGCTCCGTTGTTAAGATCGTCTGTGAGGGATTCTAGTTCGGAGCGAATTCTTTTTTCAACTGGGTCGATGTGATCTCTAAAGAGGCTGTTGGCAATATTTGAATTCTTGGATTCTCTTATTTTTAAGCCGTGTTCGGATGCCGTGCGGTAGCTTTGAGTTAGGGTTTTGAGGTGGCGGGCCGTTATGGGGGCCTTTTCGAGAGCGTGGACCGCAATATTTAATTCCTCGATAAATTCTTTCTTATCTTTCAGTTTCTTAGAGGCTAAAAACTCCGATAATAAAAGCTCGCTGCGCATAATGTGTGAACGGAAATCTGCCAGCGCTATCGGCGCGCGGCCGTCACTATCTGTTCCGCGTTCAATAAGGAGCGTTGCTTCGGCGAATAATCGATCTCCGATGGGATCGATGTAGCGTTCGAAAAAGACAATTGAAGTGCGGTTTCCCGGTGTTTGCGCTACATCCTCAACGTACCATTGCAGTTCCTGAAGATCGTAGATGTCCTCCTCGACTGCAGCAATGCGATTTATGATATCCGTTCGTTTGACGCGCAAGGCAATTGCTTTCAAACCCTCGATAGCGGGGAGGATTGTTTTTGACCATGCCGCTCGCCGTTCGGATTTAAATCGCGGATTGGGATTGTCTGCCCATCCCCGGAGAGCCTCGAGCGATTCCCCGATACCTCCTCGAAGTTTCATGCTCGTAATTGCAGCCGGCGTGTGAAATTCCGCAAGACGAAGGGTGTGCCGGGCGAGTGTAAACGCGACTCCGAGGGCGATCATGAGACTTAGGGAGCCCAGAAGACCGATCAG
>JBFIEP010000015.1:0-15854 GCA_041603335.1 Elusimicrobiota bacterium
GAAATACGTGATTCCGGGAGCGCCTGCGTCTAAAGCGGCTTGTAGGGTGTCGTCGGCACGGCTGCGGCGGACGACAGCGGTGATGAGATCCATTTCGGGCATGGGAAATCCTCCTATAGGTTCTCAATATATAGGGGAAATCTTATTTTGGGGCAAGTGGCACAATATTCGGGTTTGAGATACACTCAGACCGTGATAGGATTGGAAGGAATCATTTTTGAATTTTCGGCGATCTTTGTAGGGGCTGCTGTTTTTTCATCGATCTTCCTCTATACGAAGCAGCCGATGATTCTTGCCTATATCGCCGTTGGGGCGATCGCGGGAACAAGCGGATTTCGAATCATTGATAATCCAGATCGTATTCGGCACATCTCCCATATCGGTGTGATCCTGCTGTTGTTCCTTGTGGGTCTCGATCTTCAACCGATGAAGCTGTTGGGATTATTCAAAAAGAGCGCCGTGTTGACGGTAGGAACCTGCGCTCTGTTCGGTCTGATTTCCCTTTTATTCGGGGCTGCCGTTGGGCTTAATCCAATTGATGCCGGAATTTTTGCAACGGCGATGATGTTTTCCAGCACGGTTGTCGGTTTAAAGTTGGTTCCCACCACGACCCTTCATCAGCGAAGAGCCGGAGAAGTGATGACAAGCGTTCTCCTCCTTCAGGATATTCTGGCGATATTGGCGCTCCTATTTATTACCGGAGAGGCGGGAGGGAATGTCTTTATTCTGTTCAGTCTCTTGGTCGGAAAGTTCATCCTTTTTTGCGGGGCGGCCTTCTTGGGGGTTCGATTTATCGTTTTCCCCCTATTTCAAAAATTCGATGTTATTCAGGAGTATATGTTTGTGCTTTCGCTGGGTTGGTGTTTGCTTTGCGCGCAAACAGCTTATTATTTCGGTTTGTCCCACGAGATGGGTGCCTTCGTGGGGGGGTTAACCGTGGGTTCTCATAAGGTGGCGCAATTAATCGCGGACCATTTGAAGCCGCTGCGGGAATTTTTTCTCGTCCTTTTCTTTTTCGCCGTCGGGGCCGGCTTTGACTTTATGATGGCCCCCCGGATGCTGCTGGCGGGTGTTTTATTCGGTGCGACGCTTGTGGTTTTGAAGGTATACGTATTTCGATTCGCCTTTAAGCGTTCAGGAGAGTCCCAGCCGCTTTCCGAGCAGTTGGGCGTTCGCCTCGGGCAGTCAAGTGAGTTTTCATTTTTGATTGCTTTTGCCGCGATTTCGAGCGGCATTCTTTCTCGGAGGGCCGAGTTGCTGATTCAGACGACAACGATTGTGACGATCGTTGTTTCAACCTATTGGGTCGTGAAGCGCTACCCGACCCCGATTTCGACGGAAGACCCGCTTCGCCAGGACTAGCGTTACCGGGGCCGGTTCTTTTTTCCCTTCTTGTAGAACTTTTCGAACCCGGTTTTCTTCTGGGGATGTCTGGATTCCTTAGAGTCTTTAGAATCTTTCTTGTCTTTATCCCACATTTTCTTAAACGATTTCTTTTGCTTCTTACTGGGGAAGGCCTTGGTTTTGTCGGAGGATTCCTGCGTGGCTCCCGAAAACTTGTCTTTCTTATCCCAGGGTTTCTTCGCTGAAAATTTCTTCTTATCGGTGTCGGAAGACTTCTTTTTGTCCCAGGGCTTTTTGAAGGGCTTCTTGTCGTCTTTTTTGTCGGGGAATTTTTTCTTGTCGTCCTTCTTGTCCCAGGGTTTCTTAAAGGGTTTTTTATCGTCCTTCTTGTCCCAGGGTTTCTTAAAGGGTTTTTTATCGTCCTTCTTGTCCCAGGGTTTCTTGAACGGTTTTTTATCGTCCTTCTTATCCCAAGATTTTTTAAACGGCTTCTTGTCGTCCTGCTTTTCGTGCCAAGACCGCGTGTCTTTTTGGGCCGGAGCCTTCTTGTCCCATGTCTTCGTAAATGGTTTTTTTCGGCCCTCGCTGGATTCGGGCTTCTTTTTGTCCCAGGGTTTCTTAAACGGTTTTTTATCGTCGGACTTATAGGTTCTGCGAGGATGTTCGGAAGCCCCCTTCTTTGCGGGGTATTTCCTCTTGGCGCCGGGGCGGACGCCGCCTTTAAAGGGGTTGAAGCGTTTGTCCCGGGATTTTGAATCAACCGCGCCGACTTCCTGAATTCCCTCTATCTTTTCCCGCTTAAAGTGTTTTTTGATTTTCTGTTCGATTCGAATAAGACTGTGGCGCTCCGTTTGGGAAACCAGGGAAATCGCGTGGCCTTGGTTTCCGGCGCGGCCCGTGCGGCCGATTCGATGAATGTAGTCATCGGGGGCTTGGGGCAGTTCATAGTTGACGACGTGCGGGAGAGAATCTATGTCCAGGCCGCGCGCGGCGACGTCGGTCGCAATCAGGATTTTGAATTTCCCTGTCTTAAATCTTTTAAGTGTTTGGGTCCGTACCGACTGCGCTTTCCCGCCATGGATTACTTTTGCGGTGAGGTTGCGTTCCGTGAGAAGATCCTTGAGATCGTCAGCGCCTCCTCTGGTTCTGGTAAAAATAAGAACCTGTCCGAACTCATCGTTTTTGAACAACTCGGAAATGACATCGGCTTTGTCTTGGCGGCGCACGAAATAAACGGTATGGGAAACGTTGTCCGCGACCTGGTTTTGTTCGCCGACTTGGACGCGCAGCGGGTTTTTGAGAATCGTTGCTGCAAGCCGCTCGATTTCTTTGGACGTTGTCGCTGAGAACATCAAGGTTTGGCGTTTCGGCGGAACGTGCATGAGAATTTTGCGAATATCCGGCATAAATCCCATGTCGAGCATGCGGTCGGCTTCATCGAGCACCAGCGTGTTTAGGTGCAGCAGGGAAATTGTTTTTCGTTTGATGAGATCCAGCAGCCGTCCTGGAGTGGCGATGATGACATCGACGCCTTTTTCGATCGTTCTGATCTGCATCCTCATCGGCATGCCGCCGGCAACGATCACGATCTTCAGTTTTAGATGGGCGCCGTAGCCGCGTACGCTTTCCCCGACCTGGGTCGCGAGCTCGCGCGTTGGAACCAGGATCAGGGATTGAACGACCCGTTTCCCTCCTTCGGATTTGCGCGTGTTCTTCTGGAGTAGGGGAAGTGTGAAGCTGGCTGTTTTACCCGTGCCCGTTTGGGCGCCGCCGTAGACATCCTTGCCTTCTAGAATGGCAGGGATGGATTGGGCCTGAATCGGGGTGGGCTCTGTATATCCTTTGTCCGCCACCGCGCGGCACAATTCTTCGGATAAGCCTAAAGCCTTGAATGATTTCTTGATAGTATAAGGATAGTAGTTGCTAGGCCATTTAGCTATAGAGGGGTGGAATAAATCCGACTTTTTGACGTAGATATAAGAGTGAGGACGCTCATCGCGGTATTATTGCTGGCTTTTTGCGGCCCGGCCCGCTCTGCGGATGCTCCTGCAGAAAAGGCGGCCGCCTTGGTTCATGCCGGCAATTACGAGGATGCGATTAAAGTCTATAAGCAGGCTCTCGTTAATAATCCCGAGGATGCCGGCCTGCATCTAAGCCTGGGTTTAACCTATCAGGCGGTTTCCAAGTTTGAGCATGCAATTGCATCTATTAGGAAAGCCGTTGAATTTTCTCCCAAGTTCACAGACGCCTATTATTCACTGGCCCTACTGCATGAGGCTGTCGCCCTTAACTCTGATGACCCGCAGGAACGCAAAAAAAACCTGGAAAGTGCCGGGGACTCTTGGGCCAAGGTTCTTTTGTTCGAGAAAGACGTAAAGAAAGTTAAGGTGGCTCGAAAGCATAAAGCCGATATCCTCGAACAGCTTTCTGAGTGATGATTCACCGTATAGGATTCACATTTGTTCTCGTTTTTGTCCTTGCCGGATGCATGGGATCAACGGCTCTTAATAGAGGCTATGATCGGAGTAAGATTAAAAGGATCGGAGTGGTTCGCTTTGGAGAGAGCTACGAGCTGGGGGTCGGGGATCTTTTTGCGAAGCACCTTCTGAAGAGGGGATTTAGTGTTGTGGAGCGCGTAAGGCTCGAGGCTATTTTGAAGGAGCAGAGGTTTGGGGTTACTGGAGCGGTGACTCCGGAGACGGCCAAAGAAATAGGAAAGCTTCTTGGTGTTGATGGTTTGATTATGGGCCAGGTCACGGACTACCAGCCCCAACGGAAAAAGGTCGTCATGACGCGGACATACGATACGTATGTCGAACCCGTTTTTGAGAAAGTAAAGAAAGAGAATGAAGATGGTTCTGATTATTGGGTTCAGGTGCAGGTGACTACGCAAACTAGGCGTACCGAGCAGGAAGTTCCTGTGGTGTTTACAATCGACGCGGAAGTTGGAATTGTTGCGAAGTTGGTGGATGTCGAAACTGGCGAGATTGTGTGGATTGGCTCCGCCTCAAGCGAAGGCATTACTCCTATATTGGCCGTGGAGTCTGCGGTGTCTCATCTTGTTCGCAAGCTTAAGAAGGAATGGTAGGACCGCCCCTCTGGGATGAAGGGCGGCCCCGGATTTGGCGCCCGTTGGGGGCGGGCGCCGGTGGTTGGCTACTGGGAAGAAGCCGTGGGCTGCGAGATTAGTATTTGAGTCCTTTCTTGGCCGCCTGCTCCTTTAGGGAATCGACAAGCTTCGCGTCAAAAGAATCCCCCTTCTCTCCGGATTTCGCCTTCTCTTTCTTGAGGAAGGCTGACCGGTTTTTTGATAACACACCGATCTTCTTGCGGAGATCTGTTCGCTTGTTTTGAATTTCGGCGATCTTCTTTTTTTGTTCCTCCTTCGTTAGGCTTTTAAGCGGCTCCGGCATGTCGACCGGTGCCATTGCCTCAAGGCTTTGTTCTCCAGAAGAAAGTGCCGATAAGAGATCATCCCTTGATTCAAACCCCCGTAACGCTTTAAACGCGGCGCGCTCGGCTGCTGCGCTTTTTGGCGCTCTTGCGGCGATGCGCTCCGAGCGGCGCATCATCTTATCAGACTCTTTCCGCCCGGAACCGTACCCAAGCATTGTTCCGTCAAGTTCCCGATTAAGCCGTGAAATCTCGGCATCGAAGGGAGTTTCTATTGAGGAAACGCCCCCGTTTTGTGCGATAGACAGGAAGTGTCCGTCACCGAGGCGAGCGATCTTGCGCCATTGCGAGGTTGTGGCGCCATTTTGCCCGCATTGGATTGTGTTGAGAATTACGCCTTTAGCGACAAGTGACTTGGTTAGCGTTTCCAGACCCGGCGTGTCGTTGTAGTCGAGGTGTGCGGGTGCATCGCCGACCAGATAGGCCACCCGAAATGCAGAGGGATCATCGTCCCAAGAAACTTTTTGTGCGGCATCGGCGAGCGCTTTTAAAACGTGTTCGGGTCCGTCGCCGCCGCCTCCGGCTTGTAGGGCAAGTAGTTCTTCATAAACTTGATCTATGTCTGAATTGAGATCGACGATCTTTGTTACGTAGGAATCGCTGACATCGCGGTAGGCGACGATGCCCATGCGAATTTCCGGCTTTGGATTGCCAGCAGCGATTTCATTTGCGATCGACCAGATTTTTTCCTTGGCCCCCTGGATGAGTCCGCCCATGCTGCCGGTGGTGTCCAATAGGAAGAGAACCTCAACCTTCGGGGTTTTCGGTTTCTGCAGACGAAGATCTACGACCGTTGTTTCTGAATGGGGCTCCATCATTCGCGCTTCTGCGCTGGGTGCGAGGATGGCTGCGGCGGTGAAGATCAGGGTAAAGATTTGCATGGGTACTTCCTCCTAAGGGGCTTAGGAGATAGACACCGGCGGTCGGGAAAGGTTCCCGCTATTTTCCGGAGGCGGCTTTGCGGAGGCGGCGCAGGACGACGGTGTCGACCCTGTCAGCAATTTTAATTGCTTTTTTCAGCTCTTTGTCCGCTTCGGCGCGTGTTTTTTCTACCCAGGTTTTTGAGTGCAGGGTTCCTAGGTTTATGAGGATGTTGTAATAGGCGGCGTAAGCTGCGGCGCGGGTCATCAGTGAGGCTACGCCGGCATCCGAAAGTGAGTTCGGGTTTCCGTCAACAACTGCATCGGCGGCGGCTTCAAGGGTTGGGGAGGTTCGCTTGAGCGTTTCAAGCGGAATCGTTGTCGCGGTTTTTGTTGCCGCTTCGATGGCCTTGTTTCGGGCGGGGCCCTTCGGGATGGAAAAGGCATCCATCACACGGTTGAAGGCATCGGTATCGTCATCGATGGCGGCAAGCTGCGCGGCCTTTAGAGCGTGGGCCCGCTTCCCGAGGTCTTCCATGGCGGCATTCTTGTCTTGATGCCCTTTCTTTCCATAGGTAAGTGCCGCTACCATCGCCGCGAGTCCAGCCCCTAGGGCTCCTGCGAGTGCGGCTACAGAACCGCCTCCCGGAGCGGGGGAATCGGATGCGAGCGTTTCGACAAAATCATGGATGGTTTGGTTGATGAGCGGGCGCGGGTCTGAAATTTGCGATTCAATAATTTTCTTGTCCGGATCAAAGGGAGCGATGTCGCTTAGGCCGAGTGATTGTGCGCCGACGCGGATAAGTTCTGTTTCGCTGACGCCTTGTGAGGCGCCCTGTTTGTCGAGGAAGTAGGCGCCGGCCTCTGTTAAGACGCGTTTGGGAACCATGCCGATTACTTCCGAACCCGTCACGCGCCCGCCCCTTTTTGCGACCAAATCACAGCACGCATCAAAAACTTTGTGGACTGGAGAGGCGTCGATATCGAGGATGTTGACTGTTATCTGTGCCCGGCCGTATTCGGGTATCATCCACCCCGTCCCCTGCACATGTTTGAACATTCCCGGAACGCGCTGCGCGGTGCCGTCGGGGTTTTTGATCACGTTGCGCTTCCCGTCGCGTTTGAATTTCCCGGTTTCCCGAATCTCTAGGGCGATGTCCTTGGCAAGACGCACGTTGGCTGTATTGAGATTGATGTTATAGGCGATAAGGAAATTTCGCGCGCCGGTGGTTAGAGCGCCGAATCGCGGGACAAATGCCGCGGGCCCGTAATCGGGACGCCATTCTTTTTTCTTTAATTTTTCGGCAAGGGCTTCATATTCGCCGATACGAATGTCGGGAAGCCGCTTGCGTTCCGGGCGCTGTGCTGCGGCCGCATAAAGATAAACGGGAAGTTTTAGTTCCGTGCCGACGCGCTCGGCCAGCCGCTTGGACAGGGCCGCGCATTCCTTGAGGGAGATTTCTGAAATCGGAACAAACGGGCAGATGTCGCACGCCCCCTGGCGTGCGTGCTCCCCGGAGTGCTTGCTCATGTCGATGAGTTCGTAGCCCTTTTTGATCGCTTGAAACGCCGCTTCAAGAACCGCTTCGGGTTCCCCCGCGAAGGTATACACGGTTCTGTTTGTGGCTTTTCCCGGATCGACATCAAGCAGGCGGACGCCGTCAACGCCTTGGATTGCCGAGGCGATTGCATCGATAATCCGGGGGTCGCGGCCTTCGCTGAAATTCGGGACGCATTCAACGAGTTTCATGATGATTTAGGATAGCGAATTAAGGAACTTGAACGAAACCAAAAGGGTAATCGGAGTGTTCTACGGTCACAACGTGGTAGGGGGCGCTCGGGCCCTTTTTGTCGGCGACGGGAATGACCCGGTAGCGAATTATGACGCGGCCGCCTTGTTTAACGACCGAGGCAATTTCGACATCGCGTGCGGAATCCGAGCGCTGGGCAAACACCACGATGACCATTTCTTTTTCAAAATCAACCGAAGGCATGGAATCGGAGCGGCCAAGGCGTTTCCAGAGGTCGTCAAAATCATCAGGCTTGGTTAATACCGCTCCGCCTGCGGTCCCTAGTCCGCCGGTAGTTTTTCTCCAAGAGCGCCCGATCGGCATCGTTTCGATGCCGCTGGTGGTGATAAGTCCCTGTTCCTTTCTCATGGCTTTAACGGGAACAGGTTTCGGGGAATCCATCCCCGCACGTTTTTTCAGCGCTTTCTTGTCGGCGGCGAATTTGCGGCCCTCGGCTTCGGTAAATTCTCTTTTCCCTTGAACGATATCCATCGTCTGGCCCTCTTCCAGGAATGCTTCTGCTTGATCCCTTTGAACCGCCGCTCTTGTTCCGGGAACTTTGATGATATCCATCCGGCTGGACCGCACCCCTCCTCTTTGAGCGAGGGCCGCCGGCGCGAGCCCAACAGGGTTTGACATATTCCGTTTGCCAAGAAGTTGAGGGGTCCCGCCGCCTAGGGCGACAGTTGGATTGGTGGCGCGTCTAGCGTCACGGTTGGAGCTTCGCAGGCGTTCTGTCACGCGCGTCATGACTTGGCGCGCTTCATCCTTGGTCATCGGCCGGTCTGGAATTCCGGCCCACGGATCGTTTGCGTTTGAGGGCGCGGGGACTACTTTTTTAATCCCTAGGCGATGGCTTTCTTTGTCGAGGAAGCTCCTGAGCTCATCGTTGGTATAGGACGGCTTTTCTCCGATAGGGACGCCGGAGCCCTCGGGCCGCATGCGGGATTTTATTTTGGGTGCGGGCGCAGCGCTTGGACCGCTTAGGCCGCGTACCGCCTTGGCAGATCCCGCGCTGCGTTCAAGAAGCTTTGCCGTTTCCATCACAAGAGCGTTGTCGCCTTCTGCCGGGCCCCAATCGCCTTTCGATTCTGTTTTGGCTTCCGCCTTAATGTTTTTCGCGACCATTTGACGCCGCGCGGCGGCGATGTCTTCATCGGACATCGCCGCCTGAGTGTCGAGTCCTTCAGCCTCGCTGATGGAGGACGTGACATCGATTCCGGGGAGCATCATGGTTGTTCGGTAGCGAACTTCATTAAAGAAGAAGAGGCTCGCGAGAATTCCCGTTGCGGCGAAGGCGGCGATTCTAGTCGGTTGCGGCAGCCATCCCAGGAGGGTGTAGGAGTTCTTCGAGATTTCAAAGCGTTTCATCTTCAGCCGGACGTTAAACCCCTCGGGGAGTTCCTCGTTAGGAAGGTCGGCGACCATCTTCGTAATATTTCTTAATTCATCGAGTTCCGTCCGACACTCGGAACATTCCGGGAGATGTGCATCGACCCGATCTTGCTGCGTGACAGGGAGCTCCCCGTCCAGATAGGCCGAGAGATCGTCTTTAAAATGTTCGCCGCTTTTATTAGCCATCGTCGTCTTTTGCGTACTTCCTTAGTTTTATCGCCAGCGCGCTCCGCGCTCGCGAGAGTTTTGACTTCACCGTCCCTTCCGCTAGTCCGAGCGCTTCGCCGATTTCCTGGTAGGAGAGGCCTTTGATGTCCCGTAGGACGACTACGGCCCGGTTCTCCTCGTCCAATGACTGCAGCGCTTGGTGTACTTCCCGGCCGACTTCCTCGGTCTCCAGCCCCGCGTCGAGAGCGGGGTCGTCGGCCGCGAGAGCGCCTTCGGTATCGCGTTCCTCCGATGCGTCTTCCCCCGCGCCAAAAAGAGCGTGAAGAGGAAGCGTTTTCCAGAAGCTCCGCCGCTTCTCCGAGCGAACACGGTTCTTCCAGGTGTTGACGGTAATTCGATACACCCAGGTTGTTTGCGCCGAGTCTCCTCGGAAATTCGGCAAAGCCTTCAGCGCACGAATTAACGCGTCTTGAGCGAGGTCCTCAGCATCGATTGGATTTCCGACGAGACGCAATGCGAGATTGTAGACCAACCGGGTGTTCTTCTCAAGAAATTCGGCCTCACTCGGTGGTTGTGACACCGGTTCCTGGCTCGGGGTTCCCGATTTTTCTTCTTTTTTCGCGTCTACCCCCATATCTGGATTATTATGACCCTGTCGGATTAAGGAATCTAGTCCTAGGGCGCCTCATTTGCGGCATTCCGGGGATCCATCGTCGTAAACCATCGTGTAATCGTTTTCTTTGAGGATCGGCAAAATTGTTGAGCGCCCGCTGATGAAGCTTTTTTCATTTTTTTTCAGCAATTTACTCTTAAGACCGACGGCAATCAGCTGGTCGTAGGATTCCAGTAATGAATCAAGTGAGCGGCTCCGGGCTCGAATTCGATCCGCCAGGCCCGGAGTGGGTTCAGAGCCCTCTGTGTAGAGTAGAAGATCTTTCGTTAATTTTGCCCTCTGGTCGCGTAGGGCGGCTTGGACCGAGTGAAGCCGTTCAAAAACGCGAACCGCCTTTTTCCCGTGATCCCCGGTTAGGCGCAGCCGCCAGCAGCGATACATTCTGGAACGTGAACCGAGTTCGATGGCGCGTGCCGGAACCTGGATATGGGCGGCCGTGACAGAGTCGAGTCTAGGCATGCGTTTTTTAATGGCGTTTAGAAGGGGTTCCATTGCCGGATCAGCGGGCCTGGTGAGCGCCTGGGGAGAACGTCCTTGACCCTTTGGTTGCGTCCCGGCTTGGGCGGCCCCGCCAAGGGCAGCGATTAGAACCGCCGCGCCAGCAAGGCTCATTTTGTCTTTAAGGCTCCCTTTTCTTCGAGGCGTTTGAGCATCGCCTCGAATGCCGTTGCGACGTCCTGCAGTTCATCGGAATCGCGCAGATGGAACGAAGTCTTCACTTTTTCGCCCCGCTCTATCTTAATCATCTCCGTTATAAGACGGTGGATGGGACCGGCAAGACGCTGGGAATACATTAAAGCGAAGATAAAGGTCAGCGTTAGATTGATGGTAAGGGAGATAAACAGAGAGGGGAGGATAATTTCCGTGCGCGTGAATATCTCGGGGTGTGTTCCGGTTTCTTGGATGACATAAAAGAAATCCCCGGCCGTCTTCATATCGGCCCAGGTCAAGGCACCAAAGGTAACGAGTGCTGTCACCGCTGTTGAAAACAGAACCCATCCACCGAGTCGGAGAATAAGACGCGTTTGAAAGTGGGGCTCTATGAACAGTCGACCGCGGCGGTTTTTCATCGCTTCTTCCTTTTTGCTTTAGGCTTTGGAGCGTGGAGTTTCTTTTTAAGCATGTGGAGAACGTTTGCGGGAAGGTAATCTCCTGGTTTTGCACCGCGGCGTGCTACTTCCTTTATCATGGAAGAGGAGAGGTACGTGTAGTTTTCATCGGGCATCATGAATACGGTTTCCATTTCAGGGTATAACTGGCGATTCATTGAGGCCATTTGAAATTCGTAGTCCATATCGGAAACGGCACGAATGCCCCGGACTACGACACGGGCTTTCTTTTTCCGGAGATAATCGACGAGTAAGCCTCGGAAGGAGTCGACATCGGCACTCGGGAGATCTCGGATTGCGGTCTCGATCATTTGAACGCGCTCTTTTACGGAAAAAGTCGCGCTTTTTCCGGAATTGTCGGCGACGGCGACTATGATGTGATCGAAAACACGGGCTGCTCGGCGAATAATGTCGAGATGACCGTTGGTGATGGGATCAAAACTGCCGGAATAGACGGCGATGCGCGACATGGGCCCTCCTGCGGTATTCTCGAAATCTATCAATTTTGCCGACCCTTTGCTATAACGGGGCATGTCGCCGGGAGTCACTATTTTGGGCGGAGCGCGCACCCCTTTCGCTGTGTGGAAGCGGGGGCGAACGGGTTTTGGGCAACGCGGCGGTCAATTAGCTCAGGATCACCCCTTTGATCTCGCCGCCGCCGCATGCCGCGCGGCTCTAAAAAAATCAGAAGTTTCTTTGGAAAGCGTCGAGCGCCTTGTTTTCGGCAATATGTATCAGGTAGGTCCGCACGGTTGTTACGGAGGGCGATACGTTTCCTTGCGGGCCGGACTTTCTCCCGAGATTCCATCGCTTGCGGTGAATATGGCCTGCGGCACCGGATTAGCGGCATTAATTACAGCGAGTCAGGAGATCGTCGCGGGGGGGGCAAAAACGGTTCTCTGCGCGGGTGCCGACACTCCCAGTCTTATTGATAAACCCATTTTCGGCGGGTCGTTCCATGATGAGTCCTGTGGGATGGATATCGGGGAAACAGTTGAACGCCTTGCCCGTCAACACGGGATCGATCGAGCTGAAATGGACGCGTGGTCGCTTGAGAGTCATCGGCGTGCCGGTGCCGCCCGGGAATTTTTCCGGGAGGAAATCGAAGGGAAGGGTGTCGACGATGGCGTCATGGAGAATCCGACCTCAGAGGATTTTGCAGCGGCGAGGCAATCGCACGGCGGTGCCGTTACGGTTCGCAATACCCATTCCATCGTTGATGGCGGGTCTGCCTTGGTTCTTTCAGCATCTCCCCGTGATGCGGCGCTGGGTCGATTTGTTTCCGGGGCGACTGTGGGAGTTGAGCCCGATCAAATGGGAATCGCCTCGGTTCCGGCAATCTGCAAACTTCTAAAAGAAGCGGGCCGTTCGATTGAAGATATCGATCTTTTTGAAATCCATGAGACATTTGCCGCGCAGGTGCTTCTTGATATTAAGGAGCTTAAGATTCCCCCGGAGAAGGTGAATGTGAACGGAGGCGCCATCGCCTTAGGTCACGCGTTTGCCGGCACGGGCGGGAGGCTTGTTCTTGGGCTTTTACACGAGCTTAAACGACGTCAGCTCAAAACAGGAGTTGCGGCAATTTGCGTCGGAGGCGGATTGGGCGTCGCGGTTCTTGTGGAAACGTTGTAAAATCTAGCCATGGATTGGATGCGCATCGGAGTCAGTGTTGCGGAACTTCTCGTCACGATCATTATGGCGGTCTTGACGGTTTTTGTTGTCTACCGCGCGCTCATTAAAACAAATACGGATTTTGACGAAGATGAGGAGATTGTAAAAGGCAACATGGCCGTTGGATTGCTCGTTGCTTCTTTGCTCCTTGCCGCCGCGAATATGATGCATCAGGCGTTTAAACCGGTTGCCGACACAGTGCATATGACTCTTACTAATCCTTTGGCGCAAGATGGTAAGACCTGGAAGCTGATTCTCTATTCCATCGCGAATCTCGGGTTGGCGTTTTTTATTGTTGTTTCGACGCTTTCCTTTTCGCTGCGCCTTTTTGGACGTTTGACGGCGACCAAGGATAGTCGTCCGGGCAAGGAATTGTTTAAAGGCAACGTTGCGGTCGGAGTTATTTTATCGTCGTTTGTTCTTGTCGTGTCGCTCTTCGTGGGTGAGGGGGTTAAAGCGGTTACTAAAGCGCTTATTCCGAAACCCAGCGTTGGGCGCATGATGATAATGGATTAGCGCGTTCGGCTCGGCGCGTTTCGAATTGCCTTCCCCCCGCCGATTTCCGGAGACTTGATCTTGTGTTTATTTAGGTCTCCGCCTCCCTTCTTGTCGGCCCATAGGGCATCGGCTTTTAATTGGGCCTCATACTCCGCCTCGGAGAGTCCATCTCCTGTTTCTATTTCTTCAACCTCCCCGTACTCCTTGGGCTTTTCGCGTGAATAGTTCGTTCTTCCACCGGCTCTGCCGGGGTCTCTGACCGGGCCTGCATTAGTGCGAGCCCCGCCCGTGATGGAGTTTCGGGATTTCTTAGAGGTCACTTGAACGGTGGGGACTTCTTCGACGGGGTCGAAATAGGCGTCGTAGCTCAAATTCGGATCGGCAACTCCCGGACCTCCTACGATGGGAGCCGCGCCGGCGGCGATGGGGCCTCCATTGCCTTGGAGACCGAGACCCACAGAGCCTACGCCGAATTGGGTGGAATCCACCTCGGGGGCCGCAGTGGGAGCGGCTCCCCGTGCCACGGGACGTGCTTCAGCGTGACGCGGCCTATTGCCGCGTTCTTCGTTGTTGTTTTTATTCCCACGCACAGCCTGCCCTGCCGGTTGACGGGCCGAGGTTGTTGGGGTGCTTCGATTTCTACCCGCCCATTTAAGAAAACGGGCAATCCGACGGCCTAGGCGTCGACGAAAGCCCGGCTTTCGGCCGGATCCGCCCAGCTTTACTTCCCTAGTTTTGGGACCTCCGGCAAGCCGCCGCGCGCCGGATTTTTGTGTTTTGGAATGAAGCCTATGCCCGGCACGTTTTTCCTCTTGCGTCCACGACGCCTCATCCGACGTCCATGACTCGGTCCACGCTGGTACGGGTACAATCCCCGCGACGGTTCCAAGCATGGTGCCCGTTATGACGACAGCGATGCCCGCCGTAATCACGAATTTCTTAGAGTGAATTACACTCGTCTGTCCTGGTCGAGGCGCCATGGTGTTCCTATCTAAAGTATAGACGGGAATTTATTGCCAGGCGAGAGTCCCGCCGGTGCGCAGCCGTTGGCGGATCGCCCGTGCCATGGTGCGAACCTTGCGCATGCGGTGTTCGGCCCAGCCGTAGATAAACACGTAATGGCAGGAAGCTCCCACGACAACGAGGAAATGGAAAATTTCGTGCGGGCCGAGGATTCCACTAATTAAAATGGGGGCCTCCAAGGCGTCGACAAACCCGCCTAGGGCGTAGGCCGCCCCGCCGAGGGCGAGGATCGAGAGCTTTTTCAGGCTAAACCGCTGGCGCAACCGGTAGAAAGAGATTAGGCCGATGCCGCCAACGCCTGTATAGAGAGCGACGATTCCCCAATAAGGCAGTGAGGCGAAATTGGTGTCAACGATGATGAGGCATATCAGGGCCCCCGACCAGAAGGCCGCCAACAGACCCAGCCGCCAGAAGCCCTTAAAGAGAAGTACATGGATTGGAGTCGCTGAACCCGCGATAACAAACCAGATGGCCATGTAATCCAGTCGACGGAAGTATTCCCGCCAGGGGCCGGGTTCAAGGGAATGGTAGATTCCGCTCATCGAAAACAGGAATAAAAGCGAGCCGAGGTAAAAAAGGGCCGCCCCTACGCGGAAGCCGTTTCCCCGGGTCTTTAGTACCAGCCGCCATCCTGCGTATACGGTAAGCGCTGCCGCGAAGAAGTGGGAAAGGCTGCTAATGGGTTCGTGAAGACCGAGAAACGGAATTACCTGCATGAGGCTATAGTTTAGAACTCCCTCGACAAAAATGCCAGCCCTGGAGAATCGCTAAGGAACCAGCCGGAAATTCCGCCGGGTCCCGAGGTTTTGAGCCACCAATCCGAGCGGAGCTGGTCGAGTTCTTCAAAAAAACCCGTATTTTTAGGGCATTTTGATTCAAATACGCGTCCGTCAGCCGGCAATCGAACAAAGCATTGGCCCTCTGCGCGGTAGGCTAAAACCTCAATGAGATCGCCTTCTTCAAATAAAAGTTCTTCCTGTGGTTGAGGCGCTCGGTAGTCCTTTTTGGATAGGCGTTCCGTTTTCCCGAAGCGCCGTGCTTGAAGGGTCGTTTGGCGCGTCGCCCGCGCGAGTCCCGGTTTTCGCATGACAACGAGGGAAGCGCTAAACGAAACGGAAGCGCCTGTTTCAATTGGAAGCGGCGCGGTGTCTTCTGCATCCCGCCGGGGCTCTTTTTTAAGAGCAAGAGCGTTTCCCTTGCCCGACCAGGCGAGGACCGGCCGTCCCTCCCCGGGCCAACCCTCGTAGCGAAACGGCAGCGCCGGGACGGGGCCGGGTCTTTTTCCAAGGACGGGCGGACTGAGCGGATCAAAAACCGCCGCCGCAGCTTCAATGCGTTGTGCGTAGCGCCCATCTTCCGGAGCATCAAAGCGCGGATCTCCCGAAAGACGGGAACGCATTGCGAGCAGGGCCTTTCCCCCCTCGGGCGTTCCGATGGCGGCAAGAGCATCTGCGGCTTCGGCTAGATATTGCGGGGATTGCCCGGTTTTAAAGATTCGAGACAGCGCGTCTACCGCGCGGGCATCCCCCGTTCTACCGAGGACCCGGGCCGTCTGGATTCCCAATGTTTCATCGGATTGAAAGAGAAATGCTGTTAGTGTTTCAAGATCCTGTCTCGAGAGGCGATCGCGTGTTCCCCGAACGGAGAGGGCTGTGATTATCTTCCCGCTGAGGAGGGACCCGCGTTTTTGAAAACGAAGAAGTTGATACAGGGCCGGGCCCGCCTCTTTGAGCGGGGATAGGGAGAGAGCCGACGCGGCATGCGACGCGCCGATCAGAGCGACTCCTTTGGGATCCGGACCAAATCCTTTTGCCGCAGCGAGCACGTCCTCGATACGGCGAGTCCCCAGGGGAGCGAGCTGCCCTAAGGC
>JBFIEP010000016.1:0-15727 GCA_041603335.1 Elusimicrobiota bacterium
CCGTTTGCTCCCGGATCGGTGATCGAGCATTCCATTGAAGAATGCTGGACGCGTTATCAAGAAGCGTGGAAGTCCGAGGAAGTGAAGGACTTTATTGAAACGTGTCAGACGAAGAAGGAATTGCTTCTTCATGCCAACGACACCTGGTGGCCGGGCGAATGGGAAAAACGGAAGGCCGCTGCGCAGTGAAGCGGTTTATCGCTCTTATTGCACCCCTTATTTTCTGTTCCGCATGCTCCGCGATCCGGGTTAAAGGCGATTCCTCTTTTTTAAAGATGCAGCGTCTTGCCGTTTTTGAAGTCACTCCCGGCCCGGACGCAACCTGCCGAAGGCAAGCCGAGTCGGCCACGAGTAATTTCGAGCAAGGCTTTATGGCCGCCGGGTATCGGGTAGCGCCCCGGTCGCAGCTGCGCGCAGCGCTTAGCGACTATGAGGTTTCTGTCGCCACAGGAATCACTTCAAATCAGGCAATGCGTCTTGGTGAGATGCTCGGCGTACAAGGGATCGTGATTCCTTCCTGTGAGCGTAAAGGGCGGGTCGACTGGCGCCTCCAGGTTTTAGATACTACGACCGGTAAGCGTGTCGTGAATTCAACCTTCTTTGGGCGGGCATTTGACTCCAATGAAGTCGCCCAGGAATGGGTGAATGCCGTAAAAGAAAAACTCAAATGAAGCGTCTTATTCCTTTACTGATTTTGCTGTCGGGCTGTGCCGCGGAGCATTCTCAATTCTCCTATAGCACCGGTCCGGCGGCCCGCGGTCCCATTCCTCCGACTGTCACCGTGGGAGACCGGATGATGCGCATGAAAATCCGGTCGAAGTATGCGATGGATGCCATCGTGGATAAAAACGAGGTGGGAGTTTCTGCAAGCGCGGGAACGGTAACCCTGTATGGTTTTGTTTCCACCCGCGACGCGAAGAAGCGCGCGATCGAGATTGCGCGCGATACCAAGGGCGTGCGCGTCGTCAACGCTGATATTAAGGTGCTGCGGCGCAAAGAGATGCGGCTTCCGCCGCGGCGTTACCGCTAAACGGCAGGAATAAGGGAAAGCCCTTTGTCGTGCAGCGCGATGAAGCGCGCTCCAACTAAAATATGAAGGAAGTCGTGGACCTCGGGGTCTTTGAGAACCCGGTCCGGTGCGACGTTGATCTTAGCGATGAGAGCGAATGGCATTGTCGTTTCCTATCTCTACCATAGCCCTAAATTGCGAATTCCTTATTACAGAATAGCGAAGCTGGGGTAACTAAAAAAGAGCTTATTTTAGCTGGATAAATGCTGAACTTGGGGGGTCGCCCGTTCGATTCCCTCGCGGTCAAACGCTTCTTTCAGCTTCCGGTTGAAGGCGAATTTGACGTCCCCGTAGTCCGAGCGTTTGACCCACGGGCGGACGATGAGGTCCATGGAGGAGTCCCCGAATTCGTTGAGCTCGATGACGGGTTTGGGATCTTTGAGAACGCGGTCATCGGCCGCAAGAATCTCGTGGAGGATTGCGGTCGCTTTCTGGAGGTCCGAGGCGTAGCCGATGCGGACGTTCATATCGATGCGGCGGGTATCGTTCTTGGAATAGTTAATGATGGAGGAACCCCAGATCACGCGATTGGGAATTGTGATAACACGATTGTCCACAGTGAACATGGTTGTGGCCATCATGTTGAGTTCTTTGACCGTCCCCGAATGGCCGCCCGCTTGGATGTAGTTTCCCATAACAAACGGTTCATTCAGGAGAATCATCACGCCTGCGGCGAGATTGGAGAGAGATTCCTGAAACGCAAAACCGACAACAAATCCCATAACGCCAAGACCGGCAACAAGGGGGGCGATATCAATACCAATGCGGGGCAGGGCTACCATCAGCAGGACAACCCAGAGAGTCTTGCGAAGCACGTTAAGGGTGAAGCTCGCAAGCATGGGGCGCACGCGGGGCATGCGTTCGAGGGCGGCCTCGGTTACCCGGGCGATCGCGGCAATGATTTGACTGCCGACCAACAGCAGCAGCAGGAAGATCACGAAGTCTGTCATGGCTACGAGGCCTTTGGACATAAGCCATTCTTTTGCCAGTGCGAAGTATTGCGAATTATCCATAGCGTTCTCCCTGCAAGGAATTCTCAAGACGATGTGCAGATTGTCTTGATTCCCTTATTCTACAATAGCTTTTAACTTCAAGATAACTTTCATCGACTCCTCCTCGCGCCTGCGCTACCCTGAAAGCATGATAATCGAACTTTCTCCAACAACCCTTCGCCCCAGTAATGCTTCAAGCCGGGTCTTGGCTCTTATCGGCGCGGCTCTCTACGCTACGATTCCGCCGTTTTTGGCTGCAGTGCTTCCCGCCTTGGCGCTTAAGGTTATTTTGGACCTCAGCGCGGTGCAGGCAAGCGGTGTACCGTCTCAGCCCGCGATCCTCGAGCGGATGCTTCGTCCGCGTGTGGTTGGGATTCAAGCGCTCAAAAAAAGCCCGCCCGGTTAAATCCGGGCAGACCGGGGTCTACGCTTTGTTCTGCTACGTTGCTAGAATACCGTCGTGAACTGCCCAAAGTGCGGCGCAAAAAATAAGGAAAAAGCGGAACAATGTTCTGCCTGCGAAATCTATTTCATTAAGTGGCTGATCGCCCAGCACCGGCGTGATGAAAAGAGGCTTAAGTCTAAAAAACCGCGCCGACCGGCGTGGATGATTTACTCCGCCATTGCAGGGGCTCTTATTATCGGAACTATCTTGGGGCTTCGGACAGGCCGTCGCAGTCTCGAAGCAACGGATGCCTTCGAGGCGAAGCTGTTTAAGGATCTTTCTGAGGTTCCTCTCGATGGGATTCTTACGGATGCGCGGGAGCGTGGGAAGTCGTTCGGCGTTTCAATTTCCAAGCGGGATTTGCGGGGCTTTGTTTTGCAGGGAGTAGGGGCGTTTAACATCCCTTACCTGCGCGTCGAGGCACGCTTGGCCGGAGAAGGACCCGAGATCGAAGATACGACGCATGCGTCTTATAAGGAGTTCAAACGCACGCCCTACCGCTGTGTCCTCTACGGCAAACGCGGTTACTATACCTTCCTGGGTAAGGAAGTTGCCGAAGCCAGCGAATGTTGGACATTGGGAACCGAAGGACGTATCGAAAACAAATTGATGGTGACCTACTATGTGTGGGAACGCCTCCAGTGGGTGGAGTCGACCCAGCAGTGGGCGCTGTTCTCGCCCGAGCAGCAGCGGCGTTTCTACCGATCCTTTATCGAACGCAACTACAATGCGGATGCCGTGCGGCAGGATACCCTGGAGTCGAAGGCGCTTTTCTTAGAAGTCGGAAGCAGTCTTCGTAAGAAGCGGTCAGCTCTGGCCGTAGCATTCCGAACCCGCGCCCGCCGTGCGGGAGCGATGTATCGGCTGAATCATCTGTGATTAGCAACGTTGTCGCGGCTGTTTGCCTCCTCTGGGGAACAATCCAAGGATATCGATACGGACTCGTGAGCGCGTTGGCTTCCTTCTTTTCTCTTGTCGGCGGATACGGTGCGGCATGGGCATTGTCCCGGCCGGTCGGTGTGATCCTGCAGAGGCGATTCGAGTATCCTGATTTTTTAATCGTCCCTTTGGGCGGGATTATGGTGTTTGTGCTGGTGGGAATCGGTGTGCGGATACTTGGTTTTATCGTTGAGAAAATATTCGAGAAGATTTTCGGGGAACTGGAAGGGCACAAGCTTTTTAAGTTCGGCGGTGCTGTCGCAGGGTTGGCACGCGGGGGAATGTTTGCGGTCTTTTTCGTATCTCTTGTTCTCGCCGGAAAGGGATTCGTGACTAAATTTAAATCCAATGATCCGCCGGATCCCTCTATTAGTGAGCGGGTTGCCTTGATGTTTATGGAGAAGCTGAAATGAACGCATTCATGATTTTTTCAGGACTTGCCGCATTGTTTCATGTCGGGTTTTTTATTTTGGAGACGGTGATTTGGGGAACTCCGAAGGCGAATGCGATCTTCCGTGTGTCTCCGGCGGATGCGGAAACAATGGCTCTTTTTGCGCGGAACCAAGGTTTCTACAACCTGTTTCTCGCACTTGGGGTTCCAGTGGGTTGGTTCTTCGGAAAAACCGCTGTTGTCGCCTTTTCCTGTGCTGTTATGTTGGGAGCGGCGGTCGTCCTATTTTCGTTGTCACCCCGGATGTTGCGTGGGGCATTGATTCAAGGCTTGCCGCCGGCATTGGCGCTTGCCGCATGGGGGCTTAAGCGATGAAGTTCATTAGTCTAGCGATGTTTTTGTTGGTTCCATCAAGTCACGCGTTTACTGCGACAGTTCCGAAGACTGTATCTGCGGAAGCAAGGACGATCTTGGAAAAAATGATCGCTATTAACACGACCAATCCTCCCGGAAACGAGCTTGCTGTCGCGAAATTTGTGAAACCATTGCTCGATGAAGCGGGTTTTGAGACGCGTTTATTTGAGACCGCCCCCGGGGCGGGGAAATTTGTGGGCACGCTTGAAGGGAACCGGAAAGAAAAAGACCCTTTTGATTACGATGCATACCGATGTGGTGGGCGCTCCTAAAGAAAAGTGGGACACCGATCCTTTCGTTGCTACCGAGAAGGATGGGTTCCTATATGGGCGCGGAGTTATCGACGACAAGGGGATGGGGGCTGTTGCGATTGCAGTCGTTCGCCATCTCGCAAAAACGGGTCGGGCGTTGGACCGCGATCTGATTCTCTTCTTTGGAGCGGATGAAGAGGCCGGTTCCCAATATGGAATGGGATGGATGTTAAAGCACCATCCGGAACTGATGAAAGCCGAGGTCGTTTTAAATGAGGGAGGCGGAATCGGGCTGGAAGGTGGGCGCGTGAGTCAGGCCGCAATTCAGCTGTACGAGAAACTCTTCATGAATATAACGGTTTCAGCCGATGGGGATTCGGGGCATAGCTCTGTTCCGTCGCAGAATAATGCAGTGGTTCGCGTCGCACGCGCGGTGGGTAATATCGGGAGCTATCGATTTCCTGTAAAACTCAATCCGGTGACGCGGGCGTATTTTAGAGGGCTCGCAAAATCACAAGGCCACCCTTTGAGTAAGGTTTTCTCGGATCTTGTCGGAAAAAATAAAAGGAACCATCGGAAAGCGGTTAGGGTTTTGGCCGATATTCCGTTTTATAATGCGTCACTTCGCACGACCTGCACGCCGACGGTATTTAAGGGTGGGTTTCGATCTAATGCGATCCCCGGAAGTGCCGAGGCAATTGTGAATTGCCGTGTCCTTCCCGATGAGACCCGAAAGCAGGTGTTGGAGCGTTTACGCAAGGTGGTCGATGATCCAAAAATTAAATTCGACGCAGCACCTCTCGGCAAACCCTTTCAAAGTCCGTTTAAGGATCCATTCTTTGATGCCGCGAAGGCGGTTCTAGGGGAAATGGCCCCGGGCGCGGCAGCCGTCCCGTATATGTCTGCCGGTGCGACCGATTCCAAGAAGCTTCGTGAGAAAGGTTATAAGGCGTATGGTTTGGTTCCGATGCCGATCTCGGCGAACGAGAAGGCGCGTATGCACGGTGACAACGAGCGTGTAAAGTTAGAGAGCATCGATTTCGGAGTCGAGTTCTTGTATCGACTAATCGTGCGCTACGCGGGTTCCTAATCCGGGCGGCCGTCGTACGGATCGTCAGCGTCGCGGGTGAATTTCTTAACGACGTCATCGGGTGACATCCCGCGTCGGCCGTGTTTGTCCCGGCCTCGGAAAGCATCGTTAAAATCGATGTAATCCCACGCCCACCACGTTAGAAACGCAAGGACTGCTAGGCCGACAACGGCGACAATGTCGTTCATGCCTTGTTCCATGTAATGAGTGTAAGTCAGGCTTTTCGATGCCGCCAGTGCTATTTAGAAAGCATTCGAACTTCCCGTTGAGGGAAGGGGATGTCGAGTCCGGCGTTCTTAACGGCTTTGTATACCGCGGAATTTAGAGCATACAGCGTGCGAAAGTATTTGTTCGTTGGAACCCAGCAGCGGTAGCCGATATTCACGGAAGAATCGCCAAACGCTTGAATCCCGGTTTGGGGTTCAGGTGTTGATGCGACTCCTTCAACATTCTTAAGGGCCTCTTTCACTACACGGGAGGCTTCTTCAGCATCGGAGGCATAGCTCACTCCGATAACACCTTCGACAATTTTATTTGGACCCGAGTTGTGAAAAATCTGGCCTACGATTTCCTTATTCGGAATCGTTATTTTAACGCCATCCTCATCGGTGAGAATGGTGTAGGCGAGCTTCACTTCTTCGACGATTCCGGTTTGTCCTAAAACAAATATTGTGTCTCCAACAACAAAAGGACGAGAGAGAATAATTCCCACGCCGGCACCGTAGTTCGAAAGAGGTCCCTGAATCGCCAGAGATGCACCGAACGCCATGGCACCGAGCGCGGCAACGAAGGGTGCGATCGTGATTCCAAATTTTCCTAGTGCGATGACGGCTGCAAAGGAGAGGATTCCAACTCGAATGGCGGTTCCGATAAACCTGGAGAGCGTAACGTCGAGTTTTTTCTTCTCGCAAAAATCGAGGACGAGCTTCTCAACCCATAGAGATAGATAGTGTCCTACCCCTAAAACTACGGCGGCTCCTAAGATTTGGAAGCTGTAATTGACCGCAAACTCGATAACGGTCGTGACGATTTTTTCGATTGCTTGGATATCTTTGTTCATAAGTTGAGCCTATAAAATAAGGTTATTTTTGGAAACTGCCATCGAAGGGCCTAAATTGGCCTGAGCCTTCCGGCTGCAGAATTAGGTCCGTTCGCCCCCCGCAGAAGTTATTGTTTTGATTGATAATTTCAATATGCGGTGGATCGCCTCCTTATTAACAGTGGTGCTAGCATCCCAGCCGGGATTTGCTGCGGGGCGCAGTATCTCTGTCAAAACCGGCCAGGCTCGATCCGCCGTTCACGGAAATATTCTTTCTCCAGCGAACAATCCGCTCGCCATAGGATCTGTGGAAGTCGGTGCTCCGAGTCTCGGACTGTCCAATTCACTCCCTGTTTTAAGCCCGGGACTCGCCCTCTTCGAGGACTCTCCTGCGGGTGCCCTCCCGGAAACTTCCGTTCCGGTATCGCGTGTTTCTCCTATTCTTGCCGCGCCCGCTGCGGTTAACGCAGCGGATGCGCCCCATAAAAAACAGAAGGAAAAAGGCGCCCCGCGCGAGGTCCTTCGAAAAAAGCTCACCGCGATAGGGCGTGCGGTTGAGGAAGCCGGCAAAGGGGCCGAGGAAGCCCCTGCGGAAGAAAGCGCTGATAGTGCGCGTAAGCAATTTGACGCTCTAGGCGCGGATGGCTCCAGCGAAGAAACGTTTGAACAGATGTTTGAACGTAGTCTTTCAGATTGGGAAGCCGGACGGCTTAAGCCCTCGGGTTCGGTCGGGGCCGAAGAGATGCTGCGCGACGACATGCCGCGCATCGGCCGGGCTGTCGTCAAAACCGTCGAGCGTCAGGATGAGGCGCTTGTCCGCGGAGTCGAAGACGCTGTCGCAACGGCTTTTCAAGGTGAGACGATGCGAGTTGTTTCGAGGGGGTCGAGTGCGCGGGGGACCTATGAGGTCGCCAATCCCGATCATGACATCATGGTGGAGCTCCCGACCGCCTGGAGCCGTGATCGTGTGAACGAAGAAATGGCAGCGCGGCTGCCGCAAATTCGCGAGGCCCTCGAAAATTCCGTTTTGGCAAGTGTCTCGACGTTGGGATTGGGTGACGGACTTTCCGTCCGGGTCGGAGGGAATGTCCAGTTAAGCGATCCGGCCACGCGAGCCGTTGACGGCGGCGTCTATATGCTTCCGGTTCAGGTTTTAGACGCGAATCACCGGATGCTCCTGGATGCGGACGTCACTTTCACGAATCGAGCTAAATATACGAACCCCTATCCCGAACATTTCGCCGAGCAGCTGCGTCAGGTGTCGGAGTTGGGGGGGCAAGAGGCTGTTGACCAGGTTTTATCTTCGATTCGTCTCGCCAAGAGTTTCTTTAAGCGGGTTGTGGGGGCTTATAAGGTATGGCGCGGCGGTCCTAGCGGTGTCGGCGTTGAGCAGATGATCATGCAGTCCGGGAGCGTTGAGGCCTCCGATAAGGGGCGAACCGTGCGGGAAGTCGGCAGTTTCGATAAATTCCTAGACCGCATCTATGAGGCGGCCTTCGATGATTCGGGTGCCGCCCGCTCTCCGAAGGAAGCGAAGGCGGCCTGGACTGTATTTAATCCCTTCCGCGAGCCCCTGAATTTCAGCGAGCACATCAGCGATAAAGCCTGGAAGCGCCTATCCGCTGCGGCTCGCGAATATCGCCTGGCTAAAACAAGCGGGCGTTCGACTTCGTTTGACGCGATGGCCCATGCCCAGAGAGGAAGGGCCGCTAAAAAAAGGGTCACGGTCCTTCCGATTCGCAGGACTATCCAGCTTTCGCTGAAATTCTCAATGGACGGCGATCGACGCAGCGCAGATCGGGTGCTGGGTAACGCCGCACGTGATTTAGAGGAGGGAGGCGATCGGGTGTTGGATACGCGCGCCGTTTCCGCGAGCAACCGCGCGACAGGTATTCGCGAGTATACAGTGAATCTTCTAGTCGCGTCTGAGGCATCTGTTGCTGAGGTAAACTCACGCGCCCGTGATGCGTTTAAAACCGAAAATGTCATCGCGGAGGAGGCTGATTCCTCCGAGCCGAAAGAGGTCGTGCTATTCCTTAAGCAGCAAGTGCGTCCGAAGACGCACGACCAGTACCGGAAATTCGATAAAACGATTCGCAGTTTGGGCCGCCGTTTGAAGGGTCGAGCCGATGTGTCTCTGACCTCTCGTTCTTCCGAGACGGGAGAGCCGATTGTGCGCCTGCGGTTGAAAGAAGGTGCCGACGCCGTCGAAGTCGCCGAGGACGCGGGGAAGTTCTTTAACGGCCGCGGGGGAGTGAAATTCGAGGCGGTCTCTTTGCCTGAGACCCGCGACACGGAAGTCGCCGACGTGAAGACTGCCTCGGTCTCTGAGAAAACCAAGGGGGACGCGCCGGGTGCTATGACACTCGAGATGCTTGAAAACTTTACGGAAGAAGGTGCTGTCCGTCCGAGTGAGCGAGGCGATGAATTCCTCTACGCACAGGGCGCGAAGGTACTCCCCGCGGGTCTTGAGGCTGCTTGGGAGGGGCGAACCGCCGGTTCTAAAGAGGGCGGTGCCGACAAGATTGAACGCTTGCTGCTTCGGCGTATGGGCGACCGGACTGTCGTCATGCTTCCGAGTTTGAACCGGACCGGCCGTCCGATCATGAAATCGGTTGGTGTTCCGAAGGGTCTCGCTTCAGGGATTGTCACCGATACTCTCGTTGAAGTTGGATTCCGCGGCCGCGACATTGTCTCGGTCGAATCGATTGGCGCTTACCCGATGGATGTGATGATCGGACGTGTCGTTAATAAGAAGGGCGGGCTTCGGCTGGAAGCACTGCTTAGCGAGAATGGAAAAGCGAAGGCGTTGTATCCTGATTTGAAGATATCCGGTCCGGTTGAGTTTAAGGAAGGCGATCTCGTTCAGGCTTTTGTGAAGCCCTACGGGCAGAGCTACGAGGCCGAGGCTCTTCTTAATCTCGGGAATAAGTTGACTCCGGAAATTGCCGCGCGTGAAATCGCCTTGCGCCACGGCGCGCGCGGCTATTTCGACGAGGCCGTTGTCCGTCAGGCGGAAGAAGTCGGCCGCACGCAGGATCCTTCGGCTGATTTTAAAGCTATCGCTGAAAAAATGGCCGTTGAGGCGCCCCATCTTAAGATCAGCGACATGACCGATAAGCCCTTTGTCACGATTGACCCCGTCGGTGCGGGTGATCTCGATGACGCCTATTATGTCGAGAAGCATCAGGACGGCAGTTATACCTGGTACCTCGCGACCGCCGATGTCGGAAATTATGTCGAGCCGGGAACGCCCGCCTTTAAAACGGCCGCGTTGATCGGTAACACATTCTATTCTGTTGATAAGAACGGCGTTCCGGAATATCCGATGAACCACCCGGTCGTCTCCAAGTATGTGTCGAGCTTGCTTGCGGGCAAGGAAAGCTTGGCGATGATTACTAAGATGCGGTTTTCAAAGGACGGAACCTTCCTGGGTGAAGAAGGGGAAGTATCGTTTGGTTTGGTCAGCGTTCAAGGCCGCTACACCTACGATCAGGTTGTCGAACTTTGGAAAGGAAAGCCTAATCACGGTGTAGAGCATTTAGAGCAGGTCTCACTCGCTCGGGAGCTTGCCGGAAAGCTTGATAAGCAGGACGCTCAGCGCGGGAAGCTCGCCCTCCAATTTCAGGAAATCGAACACCGCCCCAACGCCGATGGGTCCTGGTCCAGCGAGGTCGTCGAACGAGATCCGCTTGCTTCAGAATCTCACAAGCTGATCGAGGAACTGAAGGTTTATGGAAACCGGGGTATCGCGGCGATCCTCGAGAAGATCAAGGAAGATTACGGCGTTCCCCATATTAGTCGGGTGCATCCCTCGCAAAGCGAGGCAGTGAATAAGCGCCTTAGAACGGAACTCTCCCGGTTGGGAATTCCGTGGCCGAAGGACGAGGAGCTTTGGGACTTCCTGCGCCGCCTCAACGGCCGGGACGATTTGACCGTTGAGGGCCGTGAAGCCGCACAAATTCTCGCACTGCGTACACGCCGACCTGCTGAGTATGATGTTGAAGATGGTGAGGGGCACGAAGGCTTGGCGCTCGAGGCGGGACAATATGATCACCCGTCAACACCGATTCGCCGTTTCGCGGATATGTATAACCGCGCCCTGCTTGAGTCCTATCTCTCCGGTGGAAATCCTCGTGAGGTTTTCGAAGCCGTTGAGGCTGATCTTCGGGAGCTCGGATTCCACGGGCTTGAAGAATATATGAAGCATCTAAACGGTCGAGAGAAGGCGTCTAAGTCTATGGACCGTGAGATGGACAACTTTATGGCGTTCTATGAACTCGCGAAGCCCGAGCGCCGCGGGAAGACCTTTAAGGGCTTTGTGAAGGTTGCCATTGAAGGTAAATTCCCGATGGCGGTGATTCAGTTGACCGATATCCCGGTGTCCTTTACGGTCACGGGCCCTGAAGCCGAAGGTTACAAGGTCATGGACGGCGTCCAGGTGAAGGTCAACGGTGCCGACCCTAAGAACATGAAAGTCGACGCTGATATCACCCGCGACGGCAAGCGCCCGGTCTTAAATCGCTAAAAGTCCCTATCTTTTCTAGGTCTTTTGGGTCCATTCCCATGCTACAATGACGGGGCATGAGGTGGTGCAGAGCGCGCAGCGTATGGCTGTGGTCCGCATTGGCGGCCACACTTTGGTGTTCGCATAACGCCGTTGCACAAGTTTCTATAGAAGCGGTCCGATCCCGGGCCGCTTTTTCTTTGTCCGGTGCCGCTCTTGCTCCCGTTCCCGCCATTGAAGAATCAGCAAGTCTTCAGGCTGCGTCCCTCCTTCGAGAAGTGCATGAAGCCGCCAAGCGCGGGCACCGGCCTCTTGGTTACGGAGAAGCGCGTTCCGCGATGTATTCCCGCACCGACAACATCGCAGTGGATGGGCGGCGCGGGGTCTGGACCTCCTATTCCGAGATTTTCGTCCCCGGAACTTCAGGGAACGGCGGTGATTACCGGGAACGCGGCGATCAAAACGGCGACGGCTACGTGGACTCCGGCGGGATTAATGCCGAGCATACCTGGCCGCAGTCGTTCTTTAAAAAGCGCAGCCCGATGAAAACCGATTTGCATCATTTGATGCCGACATTCATGCATGTTAACAGCATGCGCGGCCGGATGCCGTTTGGAGAAGTCGCCCGCGAGGATGCCGATTACGGGACCAATTCCGGCGCGCGCCGCGACGGGGGAAGTTTCGAACCTCCGGATTCCGCCAAGGGCCGAGTCGCACGCTCCATGCTTTACTTCTTTACGCGTTATCTGGGAACGAACATTCTTCCGAGCAGTTTTGTGAACTCTTTTTGGAATTCCCGCATTGAGCTGTTTCTTGCCTGGAACCGGGCATACCCGCCTTCCGATTTCGAGCGCTGGCGCAACAGTCAGGTGGAAGCGGTTCAAGGCAACCGCAATCCGTTTATTGACGATCCTTCTCTTGCCGACGCTATTGGTGCGGACTCTTTCCGCCTGCACGCGCGTTTCTCAACGTACGCGAAGTACCGCTAAATAGCTATTCTGTCGCTGGCAATGACCGCAGCGATTTGTATTTATCTTCTCGGACTCTTCTGTGTCGGGCTTTGGGCGCGCGGGCGTATTGAGAGCGCCGAGGACTACATTGTCGCTGGGAGGCGTCTTCCGCTTAGCCTCAATACCTTCACCTTACTGGCGACCTGGTTTGGTGCCGGCACGCTATTAACTGCGACCGATGAAATCGCCGCGGAAGGAATCGGCCCGGCTTTGCTCGAACCGTATGGGGCAGGGGTTTGTTTGCTGATTGCGGGCGTCTTCTTTGCCAAGCCCCTTTGGAAAATGAAGCTGTGCACTATTACCGATTTCTATAAGGTGAAGTTCGGGCCGAAGATTGAATTTGTCTGTGTGTTTCCTTCCGTTTTAAGCTTTGTTGGATGGATCGCCGTCCAACTTGTCGCACTGGCGGCGGTACTGGAAATTCTCTTTGGGATTCCGGCTTCTCTGGGGATCGGGCTTATTGCCCTCGTCGCGACGGGGTATACGCTGCTTGGGGGGATGTGGTCGGTTACCATCACAGACTTCCTCCAAATGATTCTCATCCTCATAGGCGTTTGTTTGCTTGGAGTCAGCGTCTATTCCGAACTCGGTGCCGCATCCGTTTTTTCAAAACTGACGCCTACCGATCTTCGCTTGGTGGACACGTCTTCGTTAACCGCAGTATTCACCGGTTTGAATCTCTTTCTGGTGGCATCGCTGGGAAATATCCCCAGTCAGGATCTCGGTCAACGGCTCTTTGCCGCCAATTCCGCCGAGACCGCAAGAAAATCCTGTTTTATCGCGGGATTTCTCTATATAGCGTTTGGAAGTGTTCCCGTCCTTTTGGGACTTGCGGCAAAGGTCTATTTCCCCGAGATGACCGAGGCCGTCATCCCCGCTCTTGCTCTGAAATTTTTGACGCCGGCTGCCAAGACTGTATTCCTTCTCGCTGTCCTTTCCGCCGTTCTTTCCACGATTGACAGCGCGATCCTTGCTCCGGCAACAACGCTTTCGAAGAACTTCCTTCGGTATCACATCCGTGAGAGTGTCTCGACCCTGACATTGTGTCGATGGAGCACGGTCGGAATTGCGGGACTTTCAACCATATTGGCGTATTCAGGCACAGGCGCTTACGAAATGCTCGAGCAGGCTTACGGCATATCGCTTGCTGCTTTTTTTGCGCCGCTCGTGATTGGACTTATCCATGAAGAGCCCGATCCTACCGGCGGCATGATTGCGATGGTTTCGGGACTGGTTATTTGGTCCCTGGAGTTGATTGTGGGCGGAGACATTCCATTTTCACTCTTAGGAGCGGCAGCGGGATTTGTCGGATACTACGGCTGGATCAAATTTTCTTCCCTTTCGCTTCGAGCTGATTATTCCCGAATTTAACGGCATCCGTTAAACGCCGCGAAGCGCTTGAGCGCGGGTTTAAGCGCGCTCTTCGCCTCTTGCGGAGCTCCTCGCTGCCAGTGGAGCGATTGAACGAGAAGCTTCTTCGTCTTTCGATCGGCTTTTAAATCAATTTGACCGACAAACCCTTCTCCCCAAAGGATCGGAAGGCAGAAATATCCGAATTTGCGTTTGGGTTTTGGAACGTAGCATTCGATCTGGTAGTCGAAATTGAACAATTCCTTGAGGCGCCGCCGCTGGATGACCGCATTATCGAAGGGGGATAACAGCGAGAGGCGGGAGGCAGCCGGTTTCGGCGGACGCTTCGCGGCGTAGTATTTCCCCGGAAGGGAGGCGACTTTAACCTCTTGCATTAATCCTGTTTCCAGCAGTTTGGGAATTGCTTTCTTTATAGCGGCACGTGCTTTGGCGCGTTGAAGATAGCCGAGTTCGCGCTCGTTGACGATCCCGTGAGCGCCAAGCGTGCGCTGCACGAGGAATTCTCCAAATTCACGATCCGTCGGCATCGTTGTATTTACCGAAGCGGGAAGGACGCGTTCTGCAAGGTCGTAGAACTTTTGAAATCCTTCGCGCCGCGCGACCATGAGTGTCCCTTCATGAAAGAGTTGTTCGAGCGCTTGTTTTGCGGGTTTCCATCCCCACCATGGGCCGGATTTTTTCGGCGTTTCAAAGTCTGAAGATTTTAGCGGCCCTTCCGCTTTGATTCGATCGCGTACAAAGCGCATGACCTTCTTGTCGCGGGCGAACCAGTGGGCTTCGCCATTTTTGAGCGCGTTCTTGCGGGGGAGGGAAAAACGAAAATCAGCGATGGGAAGGTAGGCGGCTGCGTGCCACCAGTATTCGAATATTTTTTTTGAGCGGACGAGCTTCTCTAATCCGCCGGGCCTGTAGCGGTCGGTTCTGGTCCAAAGGGTGTGGTGGTGCGCCCGTTCGATGACCGATATCGTGTCGATTTGGACGTAGCCCAATTCCTTTAAATGGGTAAGAGGAGTCCCTGTGCCGGGCTGTAAAAGTCCTTGGGCTGAGAGGGCTAGGCGGCGGGCCTCTGCGAGACTGAAGGTCTGATTCCTGCTCATCTACCTATAACTTTATCCAATAAATACTGCTTTTTCCAGGGTATTGACAGGGTGCTATCTATATGATATCATATTAATATCTTAGCATTAGGGAGAGTGAAATTATGACGCAGGAAAGGGTAGTTCGGACGTTCAGCGGATGGATTATGCTGCCCATCACTATCGGGATGGGGTTGTTGGGACCAGTACTCGGGTGGTTCTGCATTAGTGGGGGAGGCTGGCCGATGATGGTGGCTGGGGTTCTCGCTTTTGTGGGATTCCTGTTCCTCGCATCGGGGTTTTTCACACTCGAGCCTAATGAGTCCTCGGTACTCGTTCTCTTCGGTGAATATAAGGGAACGAGCAAGACCGAAGGGTTTCAGTGGACTAATCCCTTCTATTCCAAGACCAAGCTGTCTCTGCGGTCGCGCAACTTTGACGGCGAGAAGCTGAAGGTCAACGACAAGAAGGGCAGTCCCATCGAGATCTCAGCGGTGGTTGTCTGGAAGGTGCGAGACACGGCGAAGGCTACGTTTGACGTTAACGACTACGCGCATTTCGTTCGTGTTCAAAGCGATTCGGCGGTGCGGCATTTGGCCAACGAATATCCTTACGATCATGGCGAGGATGAGGATGAAGCGCAGCCTACGTTGCGCAGTGGTGCCGAAGAGATCAGCGGCGCGTTGTTGGTGCAATTGCAGGAGCGGCTCAATAACGCCGGCGTCGAGGTTGAAGAGGCACGGTTGAATCATCTGGCTTATGCACCGGAGATCGCGGGCGCGATGCTTAAGCGTCAGCAGGCGGAAGCGGTAATTGCCGCACGCAAGAAGATCGTCGAAGGGGCGGTCAGCATGGTGGACATGGCGATTGATCATCTAGAGAAGGGCGATGTTATTAAGATGGACGATGAGCGAAAAGCCGCGATGGTGTCGAACCTGCTTGTGGTTCTCTGCGGTGAGAGCGAAGTGCATCCGGTGGTGAACACCGGGACGTTGTACAACTAGCAGGGTGAAGGGACACTTGTGGCAAATCGAAAACCGTTTCTCTTAAGAGTCGATCCTCAGATGTATTCAGAGATCGAAAAATGGGCTCAAGATGAGCTGAGAAGCGTGAACGGACAGATCGAATTCATC
>JBFIEP010000017.1:0-15698 GCA_041603335.1 Elusimicrobiota bacterium
ATCCGATTTTTGGTCTTGTTGTTGCCGCGGGTGCTTTTCATTCGATGCAGTCGAGTCTTTTTGATTACTACCGTAACGAATACACCGATTACGTCGATCGCCGAAAAATCCCGACTCCGGATTTTGACGAAAACTCAGAACCCCCGACGGGCTTTTTCCGTTGGTTTATGTGGTATTGCCACCGGGATTACACTAACCGTCAGAGGATGCTGGCCCGGTCCCATGTGGAGCTGGGAGAAACGCTGCGGTCTAAACTCCCGAAAGGGAAGTTGGACGATGCCTTTGCGGCGAACTACCGGAAGCTGAACCTTCCCCTGATTTGGTGGTGGAATTTATTGGGTGCTAATAGCCGCTTCTTAATTACGATTGCCGCCGTTGCTGTGGGAAGGCCCGAGCTCTATTTTCTGGCGGAAGTCACGCTCTATAACGTGTGTGCGATGGCGCTGCACCATTTTCAAGCGAAGGCCGACCGGGCTTTATTGAGTCTTGCGCTTCAAAACGGATAATCAACTTTTAGGATAAAGTTGTTCCGGTCTCCGAGCCAGGTAAGGTCAAGTGTGATCACAACCTGGGGGCGCAGCAGGATTCGAGCCGCAATCCCGGGTCCCGGCTGCAGGTTGTCAAAACGGAGTTTCCCCGGATGAGGGAAAACGGTCCCGACATCAAGACACGGCGTGATTTCCACTTCGCTGAAAAATGCCAGCAGGGGCGAGCGCGCGACTCGAATTCTTTCCTCAATGCTCAGAACCATGCGGCCCCGGTCCACGTAGCGTCCATCTCCGACCAAGCGCAAGCCGCTCGATTCTCCGACGACATTCTGGGCGTAAAACGGAATCGTGTCTCCTTGTTGTTGTTGGAACTGAAAATGCGCGGCTGTTACATATTTCCCTTTTTTGATGTTGTAGTAGCCCTTCAACTGGGTCCCGTAGTGCTGAAAGGTGTAATCGCTGCCCAGGACCCGCTGGGCGCTGCCCGCAGAGAGTGTCGCCAGCCCGCCCTTCGTCGGCAGGGATTGATGATCGGTCGAATCGTAGGTGAGCGCGATTCCGTGGTCGACGAAGCGTTTCCATCCCAAAATTGCGTCGGACGGGAATTGGGTTGAAAGCCGTTTGAGTGTTGTTATCGGCCCTTCCCCGAGTTGGTATTGGAACATCGAGTGATTCAGTTCTAAATAAAAATTTTCCGCGAGAGGGATTGCTCCGGATATTTCCTCTCCAATTTTATATTTGGAGAAGTTTGAACGGTCTTGATCCAGGGAGTCCGGGCCGATTCCGTTAAAAGAAAACTTCCCTTCACGGTTGAGGTGGAACTCGGCATTTAAGCGGTACTTCGTCCCCATGAATTCACGGGTGAAGTAGCGCAGGAAGATTTCACGGTTCACGACCTGTGAGTAGGCCCCGCGGACTACAATTAGTTCGGTTTCATTCGGGAACCAGTAGGTTCTCCATGTGTATTCTGTTTTTAGAAACCGGTTGTAGCGAATCGAGGGGGCGACAACGGCGGCGATCCCATCTCCCTTCTTGTCCCGCAGCGCGAGAATCGGCATCATCCCGGTCCGCATTCCGATATCCTTGTTGGTGTCTACCAGAGGGATAAAGAGCAGCGGTCCGACCGGTGTTTTCATTTTAAGAAAGCGGAAAAGAAAATCGAGCGGATTGCGTTTTATTTCCTTCGGTACCCGTCCTTCCGGGGGGAATGCCTTGGGACGTTTAGGAACTTCCGGGGGTAATGCCGCAGCGTTAATGCAGAGAAGCATTAGGATGAGGATGGGGCGTGCTTCCTTCCAGAGCCTGCCTAGGGCGTGGGCCAGGCTCTTTCTAAGTGTCTTTTTGTAGACGGGATTTTCCGGAAGTTGAGAGAGTAAGCGGCGATGCGCCTCGCCAAGGGAATGGTAGGGGATCGTTGGGAACAGGTGGTGGGTCGCGTGAAACCGCAATCCGACGGGTGCCCACAACGGGGTGACAAGGGGATTGCCGGGGATGTTTACTGAATCCAGATACTGGTCGACACGGTCCATGGCTGCACCCGAACCGTTGCGGTAGCAATGGGCGGCAAGGGTCCTTAAATTATTGACGAAGAAGATGGATGCTTCTATGCAGTACCAGCCGATGACAAGGCGAATCGGCAGTGTGCCGTTGTGGACCAAATAAAGAATCGTGCTTCCAAAGAGGAAAGCTCCCAGTTCTTGGAAGCGCCATGCATTGCCGTAGGCTTTCGTGGGTGCCGGGCGGGAATACACGAGGTCTAAAACGAGAGACGATGCCTTTTCCCAGAGCAACTTCCTTAGTCGAGGGTGGATGAAGGAAAGAGGGGTCAGGACTATAAAGCGCAGGGCAAATATTGCCGGAAGAAATATCGGGGCGATGCAGGAAATAACGATGGCCAGTCGTCCTTCCGTGACAAAGGGGACGTATTCTCCGTCTCCCTTTCCTCCGTATATCGCGGTTTTATGGTGTTCATTATGGACGCCTTCATACATAAACGAGGGGGCCATGAAAGGAATGCCGAGAATTAGATTCCAAATAAAACGGAAAAATCCGAATTCGCTGCGTTTAAAATGTGCGATTTCATGAATAAAAATAACCGCACGATAGAGGGAAATAACCGTTAGGAAATAAAATGAGAATTGCGCTATTGAGAAATCATGCGCGGCGAGCATTTGGAAAAAACAAGTCCAACCGAATGAGGCTGAGACGATGAGATCCGCCCAGTAAATGCGCGGGTCGGGACGTTGAAGGTCCTTGACGAGTTCCTGGGCTTCTCGAAGTGGAAAGTTCAAGGTTTTCCGTTAAGTAGTTCTCGGACTTGGGGTTGCACTTTGGAAAACGTGCGGTGTGTCGCCCAATCCCCGATGCGCGGGAAGAAACGGATGATTCGAAGTAGAAACGCCGAAACCTCCCCGAAAACGATTTCGGGAGATTCTTTCTTCACCGCGCGAACGATTCTTTCCGCTGTTTCTTTTGGGGTTTTTGGGACGATCGTTTTTCGTAGTTCCTCGTCTTGAAGGGGTTCTGCGGCCATGGGGGTGTCGACGGTCCCGGGGCAGAAAGCCGTGAGATGTACCCCCGTTCCATGGTGTTCCCGCCGTAGGGACTCCGTGAGTCCAACCATCGCGAACTTGCTGGAGCTATACGCCGCCATCCAAGGGATTCCCATGAGTCCGGCCACTGAGGCAACGTTTACGATATGCCCTGCGTCCATTTTTCGCATGTGGGACAGCGCGGTATGCGTCGTGTAAACGGTTCCAAGAAAATTCGTTTTAAAAATATCTTCGATCCGGTCCAGGTCCGCTTCGTCGAAATAGTGGAGATCGGAGATTCCTGCGTTGTTGATAAGGATGTGGAGTTGTCCCCACTTTTGTATGACCTGTTCGACCGCATTTATTGCTTGGCTGCGATCGCGGACATCGCATTCAATGACCAGGGTTTCAGCCCCGAGTTCTTTGAGGTTCTCCGCGAGCGCGGTTAGTTTTTCCTTTCGTCTCGCGGCGATTGCCACGCGGCAGCCCTGGCGGGAAAACGCCAATGCGGTTTCCCAGCCGATTCCGCTGGACGCACCGGTAATTAGAACTGTCTTGCCTTTGAGTTCTTTCATTTATTAGGGAGGCGGCAGTTGTCCGACTTTCAGGTCCAAAAGAATCGGCTTTCGTACACCGCTTCTTGCGATACCCTTAAATCCCCAAATATCGGGAAAGGCCATGGCGCTTTTATAAGCTTCGATCGCTTTGCTGCGGCTTTTGAGTGCGTCGTGGACCTGACCCAGGCGGACCATTCCCCACACGGCCCAGCGTTCGGGTTTATCATCGGCATCGGCAAGTCGGCTGGCTTTAAAAAATGACTTTTGAGCCAGCTCGAGTTCCTTTTGAGCGAATTGTGCGGTTCCTTCGGTGACAAACATCCTCGCGTGGTCCTTTTTAGGGTAGTAGGGCCAATCCAGTTTTATGCGTCGCCTGTACTCGGCTATGCTCGCGCTGAGTTCCTCGAAACGGCCCGCTTCGTACAAACAAACATGTTCGATCTTGTGGAAGATGGGGCTCTTCGGGAATTCTTTTTTTAAGGCGGAGATGATACGGACCGCCTCTTCCGTATTTCTGCTGCCGTATTTGTCTTCCGTGTAAATTTCGATGAGCAAAAGTTTGGCCGCAATTTTAGTGAAGTTCCCTTTTTCTGCGACAATTTTTAATGACTCGATCCCGCGTTCCCGGTCGCCTCCTAGGATTAGCTTGCTGAGAATTTTGATTCCGCGGGGCAGCGCATCGGAGTAGTAATCGTAAACCCCGGCTCCCAAGAGGGCGTCGTAGAGTTCCGGGTCGAGTTTGTGCGCCTTTCGGGTGAATTTCACCGCGCGCCGTCCATCCATGAGGGCGCGGATCCAATGTTTTTGGATCGTTGAAAGCCGCGCGCGCAGTCCGTAGGCGCCGCTCAGGGCAAGATAGGCCTGGGCATCATTGGGGTGTGACTTTAGCCATTTTTTTGAGGCGGTGACGGCGGCTTGGACTTCTTTTTCAAATTTCTTTTTTAGCGCCGGATCGGTCTGTTGGGAAACATAGACATAGCGCAGCCAGGACAGATTGGCCTGACCGAAGTAGATGTAGGGATACTCGGGTTCTACGAGTTTCGCCTTTTCCAAATGCGCCTGGGACTCATCAAAATTCATCGCCCAAATGGAGTTTATGGAGGCGAGGATGTGGGCCTCAACCTCTGAGGGGGCGGCGGCGTAAGAGGTCGATGGAAAAACGGCTAAAAAGGCCGAAAGCAGGAATATCTTCATCGAAGAACGATTGTACCACTTCCCGATGGGGGGAACTATTCCGTCTCCTATTCGTACTTGCATGGGTGCGCTGGTCCCATTTCCGCCGTCCGCTTGTCCTAATTGCCGCCGCCGTTGCGGGGCTGACTGCTTTTGCCAAAAGGCCCCTCCTTAAGAATGAGCCGCCTCCCCGTATTTCGGCTTACGCGCGCATTCCCAATACAACTGTTGAAGCCCGGGTCGCCTCCCATTCCTCCCCCAAGCGCGGCGGGGAACGGTTCTGGATCGAGGTCGATAAAACCGGACCGAGGATCCATAAGCCGGTTCGTGTCCTAGCCTACATTTCCAGAAAAATCCCCGAAGTTCGCAATCTCCGCCCCGGCCATAGAGTGCGGTTAAGCGGAAAGCTGCGTCTCCCCTTTGTGTCTAAAAAATTTGACGAGGCCGCGTATATGGCGCGCCGCCGTGCGTCGTTTGTCATGCATGTGAAAACAGCTGTGATTCTGGAGGGTCCGATTCCATTGAGTTGGAGGCCGCTGGCATGGGGGGAAGCGGCGCATCGCAATCTGCAGGACTATCTGAAAAAGAACTTTTCCAAACCAACGGCTTCGGTTCTTGAAGGATTACTGCTTGGATACCGCGGGCGAATGAAACCGGATTTGACCCGTGCCATTCAGGATGCGGGCGTGATGCACCTTCTGACCCCTTCGGGAGCAAAGGTGACGATTTTATGGGTATGGGCGCTCGCTGTTGGGACGGTGATAGGGATCGGACCTTCGGCGCGTTGGAGTTTCGCCGTTGCGGCCGGCGGGTTGTATCTTTGCATTGTCGGGTTTGAGCCGCCGTATACGCGTGCCTATTTGATGGGGTTGATTTTGTTTGCGGGGCGTCTTCTCGACCGCCGGCCGGGAGCGGTCCACGCGTGGGCCGCGTCAGCGCTTATTTCTCTATGCTTTTGGCCCCAGGGTTTGTTCTCTCCCGGATTTCAAATGACCTATCTCGCTATGCTGGGGCTCCTTGTTATTATCCCCCGTTTTGGAGCTTCTCCCTTTGTCATGACTGCCGCTGTACAGGCCGCCCTGCTTCCACCGCTGCTCGCGTTCTTCGGGAAAATCTCGTTGGCCGGATTTTTTGTGAATCTCGTTTGCGTTCCGGCGTCGGCGTTTGTCGCGGGACTTGGATTTTTCGGGTGGGCGACGGGTTTTTCCATGGGGCTTGAAGCCGTTATTCAGGCATTCTGCGGTCTTTGCCGTTTTGCCGCATCCCGTTCTTGGGCCGTTATTTCATTCCCCCCGTTGTCGCCCATCGGCTGGCTGTGTTATTACACCGCTCTTTTTTCCGGTGTAGTGCTCTCTTTCCGACGTGCCGCGGGTGTCTGCATGGCTGCCGCCGGATTTGCGGTTTTTTCAAGCTGGAAACCCCATTCCCCGGCACCGATTCGCCTCCAATTTCGACCGTGGGGCGTCATCGTAGGCGCAGAGGGGAAAGATGTATACTGTGTCCGCACAGCCCCGTCGGGGGAGGGTCTACTTCGATGTCCGATGCGAAGGACTTTTTCAACCCGGGAAGAGGGGCCGATAAGGGTTCACTATAATGGCCGCACGATCCGATTCCAAAGCACGCAAACGGGCGATTCGCTCGGTGGTCCTGTTTCATAACAAGGCCAAGATGGAAGCTGTCCGAGACCTAAAAGAAGTTAAATCCGCGCTTAAAACCCGGGGGGTTAAGGTAACTCTCGCAGGAGGGCGTGCGGGTGCCAAAGCTCTTAAAACGTGCGATATTGCAATAGCGCTTGGCGGGGACGGGACGATGCTGCGGTGTGCGCGCTCTGTCGCCCCCTATTCGGTGCCGCTTCTTGGTGTGAATGTCGGGGGGCTCGGGTTTTTAAGCGCAGTCGATTTGCACGGCTTTAAAAAGTCGTTGTCAAGAATTCTCTCCGGAGAATTCGAGATCGAATCACGGTGGATGCTTTCTGTCGAAGTTCGCAAGGGCGCGAAGGTCGTATTCGGACCGCACGAGGCGTTAAACGATTGCGTGATTCGCGGCTCAGAGGCTCGTGCGGTGACGATTGATGCCGAGTGCTGCGGGGTTCCGGTATGTTCCTATTTCGGTGATGGACTCGTCGTTGCGACCCCGACCGGTTCAACAGCCTATGCCCTCGCTGTTGGCGGACCGGTGGTCATGCCCGATGTGAATGCGTTTCTGCTGGCACCGATTAGTCCCCATCAATTGACCGCGCGGCCTCTGCTTATATCGAATGAACGTCCGCTTACTGCCAGTCTTGCACGGCGAAATCCTTACGATGAGCCCCAAGCACTCGTCTCCGTTGATGGACAAATCGACCATTCGCTGAAGGTCGGGGAGTCGGTCTATATGCGGCGTGCAGACCAGCCGTTTAAGCTGCTCGTCCCGTCAGAGCGTTCTCATTTCGATTTACTTCAAGAAAAATTATCCTGGGGAGTTCGCTGATCATGCTGAAATCTCTCTCCATTCGAAATTTCGCCGTGATTGAATCCCTCGATTTGGAATTTGAAGACGGTCTTACCGCGTTTACCGGTGAGACAGGTGCGGGAAAGTCGATTTTGATTGAAGCGCTTGGGTTTTTGCTCGGCGCACGCGGGTCGCTTGACTGGCTGCGGAGCGGGGCGGCGTCTTTGTCGGTTCGCGGCACATTCTCTGATTTCACTCTTGAGCGGACGCTTGATGCCAAGGGCCGCACGAAGGCTTCCCGCGATGGCGCCCCTATTAAAGTTGCCGAGTTGATTGCGTTGGGTGCAGGGCTTGTTGATTTTCACGGGCAGCACGAGCATCAATCCTTATTGAACCCCCGCGTCCAATGTGAATTGCTGGATTCTTACGGAGGGCTGGGCTCGGCTCTCTCGGATGTTCGGTCCGCGTACGGTGACTGGAAGAAGCTTGGAGAACGAATTGATGCTATGCATATCTCCGAGGACGTTCGATTGCAGCGCATCGATTTGTACCGGTTCCAAATTGATGCGATAGATGCCGTTGCTCCGAAACCCGGCGAGGAAGATGCGATGTCTGCCGAATTGCCGCGCTTGAAAAACGCCGAAAAGCTTATAAACCTCGGGGCAAAGGCGTATGCGGGGCTTCGTGATGAAGATGGGTCTATTTTAGAGCGGCTAGGCGAAGCCGAGGCCGCTGTTGAAGAAATGGCGCATCTGGATAAGGGCTTAAGTCAGACGGTTTCACTGCTGGTGCGCGCGCGTGAAGCTGCCGAGGAAGCCGCGTCGGCCCTTGCGTTGTATCGCGATTCAATTGGCGAGGACACGGGTCGTCTGGATGAATTGTTTGGACGCCAAGACAAACTCGATAAACTCAAGTTGAAATATGGGGCCACCGTCGAGGACATTCTCGCGTATCGGGAGAAAATCGGCGGTGATTTAAATGCGCTTGAGAACCATGCGGAAGAAACAACGGCTCTTGAAGCGTCCCGCAGGAAGGCCGAGAAAACACTTTTGAAGCGCTGTGAAACCCTTCACGAAATGCGCCTGGCTGCGGCTAAAAAATTGGGTGTTAGAATCCAACGGGAGCTTCGGGATCTGGGGATGGAGAAAGCGAAGCTTTCGGTTTCCGTGGAAATGGAAGAGGGGGAGTATGGTCCTGAAGGTGCCGATCATGTTGAGTTTTTGATCGCACCCAATCCCGGGGAGACGATGAAGGCGCTTCGTTCGATTGCTTCGGGCGGAGAGTTGTCTCGGGTCATGCTTGCGTTAAAAACCGTTTTTGCTGAAGACGACCGTGTCGGTCTTATGGTGTTTGATGAGGTCGATACCGGTGTCGGCGGTGAGGTGGGCCGTTCCGTGGGTGCTAAGCTCGCGGAGCTTGGGCGCCATCGTCAGGTTTTCTGCGTTACTCACCTCCCGCAAGTGGCGTGCTGTGGGCAGCACCATTTTCATGTGGTGAAAGGTGTCGCCGGTGGGCGAACGGTGACCCGCGTTGAACGCCTCGTCGAAAAGGCAAGGGTCGAAGTTGTTGCCCGGATGATCGGCGGGAAAACCGTGACCAAAACAAGTTTGAAGCACGCCCGGGAGCTTTTGGAGAGTGTATGAGCGAAACGATTCGAGTCAGATTTGCACCATCCCCTACCGGAAGTTTGCATATCGGGGGAGCACGGACGGCTTTATTCAATTGGCTGTTCGCGAAGCGTTACGGCGGGTCTTATATTCTGCGCATCGAAGATACCGATGAAGTCCGATCGACTCCTGAAACCGTAGACCAGATTCTTGACTCCCTGTCTTGGCTCGGGCTGAATTGGGATGAGGGTCCGACGGTGAGCGAAGACGGTTCTGTTGATCTCATCGGGTCAGGCGACTTTGGTCCCTATCACCAGATGGCTCCCGAGCGTCGAGAGCACTATGAGAAATTTGCCGAGCAGCTTCTTGAAGAGGGGAAGGCGTATCGGTGTTGGTGCACAATGGAAGAGTTGGCATTGCGCCGGGCGGCGGCAGGTCCCGAGGCCCGGGGGTATGATGGTTTTTGCCGAAAGTTGTCGGATGATGCGATAAAGGCCAACGGTGAGAAACCCTATTCGATTCGATTTGCGATGCCGAAAGAAGGTGCCACGAGCGTAGAGGATGTTATTCACGGGAACGTTTCTTTTGAGAATTCCCTGCTTCAAGACCTTGTTATCCAGAAAACAACGGGCGGCCCAACCTACAATTTTGCCTGTGTCGTTGATGATCACCTGATGGGGATCACGCATGTGATTCGGGGGGACGACCATCTTTCGAACACTCCGTCCCAGGTGCAAATGTTTCAAGCGTTTGGGTGGAAGGTTCCGAAGTTCGGACATCTCTCGATGATTCATGGCCCCGACGGCAAGAAGCTTTCAAAACGCCACGGGGCGGCTTCCGCCGCAGAATACCGGGAGCTGGGATATCTTCCCGAGACAGTTCGCAATTATCTTGCGCTGTTAGGGTGGTCGAATTCCCAGTCCCAACAAATTTTCGCTGAAGGGGAGTTGGAAAAGAGTTTTTCCATCGAAGGCATTCAGAAAAGTCCTGCCCGGTTCGATCAGGAAAAACTGTTGTGGATGAACGGGGAGTACCTTCGGAAAAAAACTCCCGAGCAGCTGCTGGCGTTTGCTAAGCCGTTTTTGGATAAGGCTGATTTTGAATATACGGATGAGGCGATCCTGCCGCTCATTTTAATGGAGCACGATAAGTTCCACCTCCTGACCGATATCCCCAAGCGGCTCGATTTCTTTTTTAGGGATGTCGAGTATGACGAGAAGTCGACGAACAAGGTCCTGAAGAAGGAAGGCGTCGACGCTATCCTTGAAGCAATTGAGCCGGTTCTTGCCGGACTTAACGAGTGGACCGAGCCAAAACTCGAGGAGACGATCCGGGCGTTTGCCGTAGAAAAAGATTTGAAGATGGGGAAAGTGTTTCACCCGATCCGGGTTTCGGTGTCCGGGCGTACCGACGGCCCCACCTTGTTCGGGATGCTCGAGTTTTTAGGCAAGGATAGGGTAATCGCACGGATTCAGGACGCACGCAAACGATTTTGCGGAGCAGCCGCGTGAGCGACGAAGAATCACTGGACTTCGTCCGCCAGCGCGTAAAAGACGACCTGGATGCGGGGAAGAACGACGGCAAGCTCGTCACTCGTTTCCCGCCGGAGCCCAACGGGTATCTCCATATCGGCCATGCAAAATCTATTTGCCTGAATTTCGGCATCGCCGACGAATTCGGAGGGAAGTACAATCTCCGATTTGATGACACCAACCCTGCGGCCGAAGAAGTCGAATACGTTGATTCCATCCAGGAAGATATTCGTTGGCTTGGATTCGATTGGGGAGACCGGCTCTTTTTCGCGTCGGATTACTATGAGCGTCTTTATGAGTTTGCTGTTGAGCTCATAAAGAAGGAGAAGGCGTTTGTTTGCGATTTGACGCTTGAAGAAATAGCCGAGCGCCGCGGCGATACGGAAAAACCCGGTACGAATAGTCCGTATCGCGATCGTTCCGTTAAAGAAAATCTCGATTTATTCGAGCGTATGCGCAAAGGCGAATTCGAGGATGGAGCCAAGACGCTTCGCGTTAAAATCGATATGGCGCATCCTAATTTTCATATGCGCGATCCCGTGATTTATCGGATTAAGAAGGTCCCCCATCATCGCACGGGTGATACGTGGGTGATCTATCCGATGTATGATTTCGCGCACCCGCTTTCGGACGCGCTCGAGGGTGTGACGCATTCGATTTGTACGCTTGAATTCGAAGTGCATCGGCCTCTTTATGATTGGCTGATCGAAAACCTGGACGTCCCGGCCCGACCCCAGCAGATCGAATTTGCCCGGTTAAATCTTGCGGGCGTTCTGATGAGCAAGCGCTATATGCTGCGATTGGTGAATGAAGGGAAGGTGTCCGGTTGGGACGACCCGCGTATGCCGACATTGAGCGCTTTCCGCCGGCGCGGCTTTACCCCCGAAGCAATCCGCGCTTTCTGTCAAAAAGTCGGCGTGTCGAAGTTTAACAGCCTGACAGAGATTTCTTTGCTTGATCACTGTATCCGTGAAGATTTGAACAAGCGCGCGCCGCGTTTTCTCGGCGTGATGAAACCGCTGAAGGTGGTGATCACGAATTATCCTGAAGGGCAGGTCGAAGAGTTTGACGCCGTTAATAACCCGGAAGATGAATCTATGGGGAAGCGGAAAATCCCGTTTTCACGGGAGATTTACGTCGAGGCGACAGACTTTATGGAAGATCCGCCGAAAAAGTTTAATCGGCTGACGGTCGGAAAAGAAGTGCGGCTGCGCTACGCCTATTTCATCACGTGCCAAGAATTCGTCAAAAATGAAAAGGGTGAAGTCGTCGAACTGCGCTGCACCTATGATCCCCAATCCCGCGGGGGGAACACCCCGGACGGCCGGAAGGTTCGGGGGACGATCCATTGGGTTTCCGCCCAGCATGCGGTCACAGCCGAGATACGGAACTACGAGCGTTTATTTCTCTCGGATGAGCCGGCCAAAGAGCTCGATAAGGAATTGGATGAATTGCTCAATCCGGATTCTCTCGTTTTAAATAGGAATGCTCTCGTAGAGCCGGCTCTTAAGGATTTTAAGCCCGGGACAACCTTCCAATTCGAAAGAACCGGGTATTTCTGTGCAGATCCTGATTCCGCACCCGGGGCTCCTGTCTTCAACCGGACGGTTGCGCTCCGCGACAGTTGGGGAAAAAAGCAGCAAAAATAGACTTGAATCTGTAACACCTCCAGGCCACACTAAGGAGGATGCGTTACTGGGTTTACCAAGATTCCCGTATCCTCGGCCCTTTTGGCAAGGAGGAGCTCCGCTCGGTTGAAGGTCTCGACCAGGCGAGTCTTGTTTGTCCCGATAACAATACCGGGACCCGGGAGCTTGATTGGGTCCCGCTGGAGAATATCGAAGATCTTTCTTCGGTTTTTGGTCCCGCGAAGGAAACCCAGCAGCAGACTGCAATTGCGGCAGGAAATTTCGACGAGTTTTCACAGCAGGCGCACGCGTCCCTGGAAAAGATCGGGTCGGGTGAGAATTGGATGGAGGCGATTCAAAGGGATCCGCGGCTTTCCGATTTGTGGGGCGCGATGCCCGAAGATATCGGTCCGGAGAAGAATTGGGAGCTGCAGCAGAACTCCGCATTCGAGAACCGCTTTACCGAACTTCAGGAGAAGCTCGACGTACAAGAGCGCCGTCAAAACGAGATTCTCGATCGGCTGGGTGAAAAGGACCGGCAGCTCGAGGAGAAAGATCGGACCATCGCACAATTGCGTGCACAGCTAGGCGGCGCAGAAGTCGCGCCGCCCCCGCCCCCCTCGAGTACAACAGTTGAGTCTAGGGTCGCATCGGGCGCTCCCGAGATGGTTCCCTTTGGTGATGATTTAGACGTCCCCGAGCCGGTTTCCCGTTTTGAGCCCGTTGAGTCCGGGGATGCGGTTTCTGATGGACCGTTAATGGAGCCGGATAATATGGATGCGCCTGGGGCACCGACGGCGTACGTTGCTCCCGAAGAAAATGCCTTCCCATCGATGGACGATACGGTTTCAGAACCCCCTATTGATGCCGCGCCGGCGATGGATAGCGCACTCGGGCTTGAACAAGCGCCTGCTCTTGGTACTGCACCCGAATTGGAAAGTGTTCCGGCATTGGATGCCGTTCCCGGATTGGAAGCGGCTCCGGCCCTGGATGCCGTTCCCGGATTGGATGAAGCCCCTGCTCTAGACGCTATTGCGGGAATGGAAGCCTTTCCATCACTGGATGAACCGGGTGCTGAAGCAATATCGGAATCCGCTGCTGTTGATGAATTTGGAGTTCCTGAAGCGACGCCGCTAAAATCCGTATCCGAGATGCCTTCGGTCGAGGAATTTTTACCTCCGACTCCGGACGAAGCGACCGACCTCGCTCCCCCCGACTTGGAAATGCCACCCCTTGAAGCACCGTCGGATTTTCCAACGCTGGACGTACCTCCTCTTGATGCTCCCCCGCTGGACGTTTCCGGCTTGGAGGTTCCGCCGCCGCTGGATGCTCCTCCTTTGGAGGGTGGGAATGATGGGCCGCCGATGCCTATATTCGATGCTCCTCCTCTTGAACCCCCGCCGCTTTCCGAGGCTCTTGGCCCTCCGGCTGGAGCCGGGGAGGCTCTTCCTCTTACGATGCCGAGCGCCACACCGGAAACAATTGATCTGAGCGCTCCGGCAGGAGAAGCAGTTGCGCCGGACAATGTAGCGCCTCCTCCGGGGGATGATCCTTTTGCAGCACCCAAGACAATGATGATGGGCGGGATGCCGACACCCGCCTTATCAGCGGGACCCGGACTGAATCTTACGCCACCGCCCGCGCCTATGGACGTTGGTGGCGGAGACCTTGTCGGAGGGATGCCTCCGGGAATGGAGGGCCCCCCAGGCTCAACTCCGATGCCGATTCCACTGGATGAGGGGAATGCTTCGGGTACTCCGCAGTTGACGCCGATGCCCTCGATGGGGCAGCCTGATCTTCCGCAAACAGTTATGCAGGGTCTTGGCGTGAGTGGGATGCCGACGCCGATGCCGATGGAGAATCCTACGCCGGCACCAGGTCTCGCGTCGGCGTTTCAGGACATTACAGGGGGGCAAGGTGCGCCAACGCCCTTGCCCGCTATACCGGGAGCGGAGCTTCCTGCCGGTGGTTCGCCTCCAACGATGATGCCTTTAGGTGTCACGCCGATTCCTGGGGCGGCTCCATCAGATGCAGGATCGCTGGAAGTGCAGTCGGACGCCGCCCCAAAACAATCTACCGCCGATAAATTAAAGGCTCAGGTGGGCAAGCTTGGCGGAAAGAAATTTTTGATCGGGCTTGTTGTGGCGGTTCTTGTTTTGGCAGGCCTTCTTTTCATGTTCCTCCGTAATCCAAAGGACGTGGTCAAAATGGCGGAGATGGGGCCTGAAAAGCAAACGCAGGGTTCTTTTGATGTGGATTCAACCGAGAATGGTCCGGGCGGTCCCGCTGCGATGCAGAAGAGCTCTCCATTAGACCAGGCTCCCCAGCAGGCGGCTCCCCAGGAAGTTTTCCCGCAAGCGCCGCCGCAGCCGCAGCAGCAGCAGGCGCCTCCCCAGCAGCAGGTGCAGCAACAGCAGGCGCCTCCCCAGGAGCAACAGGCGCCCCAACAGCAGGCACCTCCCCAGGCTCCCCCGCAGGAAGCGGCTCCGCGCCGGGCTTTCATATCGGACCAGCGTATTGATGCGATAGAGTTTGTTAAGGGGTATAAGATCGGAGGAGGCAAGACCGTAGTGGCTCAGCGGCTACAGTATTACTTCCTTGGCGGAGACAACATCCCCGAGTGGACGGCCGGTGCCATTGAAAAAAATAAATGGTTTGTTGAGTATCATGTCTTTAAGGGCCGCGGGGGCGGAAGACGGAAAAAGCCAACTGTTACCTACCGATTTGAGGTGGATCTGGCCGCAAAAACAGTCAAGGGGCTTAATGGGCGAGCCCGAACCTTGTTGGGGAATTCCGGGAGTCGAAAACGCTCTCCTTCCCGAAGGCGTTCGTCGAGTTCGCGCCAGGCTCCTTTGCCCAGTGAAGACCAACTCGAAGGGTCCCGCTCTAGTCAGGCCGGTAGTTTTAATAATCCCGGCGAATAATGTGACCACGGTCCCTGGACCGAAGTCGGGTTGACAAAAACCCTTACCCCTGTTATCAAATGTACTAACCAGGCCCCCCTTTTATGGCGTCAGAAACCGCGATGTCGAACTCGGATCTTCCCACGATTTCGCTGAGTCTCCCGAAGAGACTTGGCGACATGATGGTGACTAGCGGCGTTTTAGCAAAAGATGGATTGGTCGATGCATTGGACTATCAAAGGAAGAACGGGGGAAAACTCGGATCGATTCTTGTTCACCAAGGACACCTTGAGGAGGAAACACTGCTTCGCTTTTTGGCCGAGCAGTGCGGGATTCAGTACGTAAAAATCCAGGATCTCGGTGCTATTGCCGAAGAAGTTATAGAAAAGGTTCCTGAAGCCATTTGCCGCAAGCACAATCTAATTCCAATCGATATCGAGAATACCAAGGACGGCATCACGCTCTCTATCGCCGTTGCCGATCCTCTAAACGTCCTTGTTTTTGACGATCTGAAGATGATGACAGGCTTCGAGATTACCTCTGTTCTCGCGTCTGAGAAAGATATTTCCGAGTCCATCGAAAAGTATTATGAAACTGAAACCGCTGAAGAAGTCTATCGGGACATTCTGGAGCATAGTGAGGCAAACGAGGCCGATGCTGAGGGATTAGCGGTTGTCGATAAGGAAACCGAGGAAGCCGCCGCCGGCGGGGACATTATCAGTCTTGAGCGCGACGGAAATGATACCCCCGTCATCGCACTCGTAAACCTGATTATTTCTTCTGCCATTAAGTTGGGTGCCTCGGATATTCATATTGAGTCATTTCCTAAGGAATTACAGGTCCGGTTTA